>JACQUT010000352.1 GCA_016267585.1 Cyanobacteria bacterium NC_groundwater_1444_Ag_S-0.65um_54_12 | reverse complement strand
GTTTTGCGGCGGTTCAAGCCAGTATCGAACAGGCGTTCAAGCGCCATCTGCCGGGCGAAGAGGTCTCCAAGGTTGAATTTATCCTGGACAGGCTGGAACTCAAAAGTGATGAACAAGCAGGAAAGTTTGCATTCGCGATCGCTGGCAGGCAGGCCCCTTCGGGGCGCGGGTTCATTTCCACCCTTGCTCAACATTTGCAAATCGCTGGCCTTTGGGATGCTACGCTTGGAAAGATCTCAAGCTTTACGGCAAAAATAATACATCACTGAGCCTTCAATCTAAAGGGAACAACTGGACAGCAGTTTCCAGGCGCGTGATTTGCTGCGCTGGCATGGTGCCCGCACCGCTGGTCAAAGCATTGGCTGCTCCGGCAGCAATGGCCAGGCGAGAGGCGTCTTCTGGCGAAAGTTGACGCTCTAAACCCGTAAGAAAGCCCGCCAAGAAAGCATCGCCGCAACCCACCGTATTACTGGCAGAGATGCTTGGAGGATGGACACGCCAGCGGCGCCCCGGCACAGCAATTGCCGCTCCGCGTGCACCTAGCGTGATCGCCACGATCTCGGATTGCGGTGCCAGAGTCTCCAGTGCTTGTATTATGGCACTTTCACCCGATAGTCGGTAACCCAGGTGTTCTTCGGCTTCCTGCTGGTTCGGTTTGGTCAGATAAGGGTGAGCAGCCAGGGCTTGCGAGAGTATCGGACCAGCAGCATCCACAGCGGCCAAGACGCCATGTTTGTGTGCTAGCTCGACCCAACGTCGGTAGAGATCTACCGGTGCTCCGGGTGGCAGCGAACCACTGAAGATGGCAAAGTGCGCCCGCCCGAGGTGTTGCATCACGGCATGGTTCAACTTCTGCACTTCCAGTGCGTTGACCTCTGGTCCCAGCTCGTCTATTTCGGTTACCTTGTGCCCTCGGGGATCGACTATTGCCAAGCAAGTCCGGGTTGGACCGGCAATTCTCACCAGTTCCGCCGAAATGCCCTCGCGTTGCAAGCCATGGGCAAATTGTCGGCCGGTTTCACCGCCGACGAACCCGATGACCAGCACGGGTTGCCCTAGTGCTTTTAACACCCGAGCGGCATTGACTCCCTTGCCGCCTGGCTGCTGGTGTACCCGAGCGATCTTGTGTTGCTTGCCGGCGGCAAAGCCAGCTATTACGGCTGTTCGATCGATAGCAGTGTTAGGGCAGACTGCCAGGATCATTTGATAAGTCGTCGCCTCATCAACCACATGGCGAGCCCCAGCGCCGGCACCGCTGCCACCACAAACCATATCAAGTGGGGTAAGAGGCTCCAGTTAACTCGCCCTAGAGCCAGGTTGCGACAAAGTTCTACCAGATGGGTGAGTGGCAAGTACCATGCCAAAGTTTGTGCCCAAGGCGGCAAAGCAGTTAGCGGGAAAAAGATTCCGCTAAACAAGAACATGGGGAAAAGCAAGAGGGAGACGTAGAAGTTGAAGTAATCATAGCTCATGGCGGTTGCCACGAAACATAGTGCTATAGCTGAAAAAAAGATGCCTGCAATGAAGAGCGGAATCGGGATCAAGAGCGCCCAAGGACTTTGACAAAGACCAAACAGTGAGATGACCAGCACTATTAGCATGCCGTACCAGACGCTGCGGAAAGCTCCCCAGAGAGTTTCTCCCAAGGTGAGATCGTCTACCGAAACGGGCGTGGCGAGAATGGCATCATAGATTTTTTGGTGCGTCAACCGAGTATAACCACCATAGAGCAATTCGAAAGTAGGGCTGAACAGCGCTGCCTGAGCTATCAGGCCAGTGCCCATGAATACTATATAAGGCACGCTCTCTTTCCAGTCCGCGGAAGTGGCCAGGTAGCCGCCTAACCCCAGACCCATGGCAGCCAGGTAAAAGATTGGCTCGAAGAGGTTGGGCATGAAGCTCCAAAGCCAGTTCTTGCTATATACGCGAATATTGCGCAGGGTTACTCGTAAGGCCAGCGGCGAGATATCTACCATAGCGCTAATAAGTTAACATACAACTGATACGGTCATCTGCTCTATGATACACAGGATATGATTTCTGATAGGTGGCTTGCCTGGATAATTAACATTTTTCTGATACTGGGGAGCGGCTATGGTCTAGTAGTGGCATGCAAGTTCGGCAGCTGGCGCTTACGTGGCTATCGAGCCTTACGGTTGGCATTGGCGCAGCGCTCAGCACCGTTATCGCCAGCGCCGGGACCAGCACGTATCACTTTCGTTTGCCCGGTGACCCGCCCAGTAGTACTCCAGCGGTTATTGCTACGCGGGCTAGCCGAACTCGCTGAGCGGGTGGAGTGCATTTGCTATCTGAATCGCGGACCGTCAGCGCTGGCGGCAGCGCAGCTATTTAACCGCTTGGCACCGCAAATCAAGACTGATTACGTTGCCTTCTGTCATCAAGACTGGCGTCCTGTTGATCGTGACTGGGTAGCCAAGACCTTGGAAGTTTTTGCCACCCAGCCAGCTTGCGAAATGGTGGCGCAAATCGGTGTTGCCGCGGATCGGGCTTCCTTGGGCGGGCAAATAGTAGACAGCCATGGTTTCAAAGGGCGTGCGGGGGTGTTTCGTTTGCATGCGCCCGACGAACAGTGCTGTGTTATACGAACGCACCGCTTGCGTGAACTGCCTTTCGACGAGGCAGCATTGCCGGAGTTTCATTTCTGGGCGGTAGATTATGCCTACGAGTTGCAAAAACGCGGCTTTACCGTCTGGTCCACCGCGGCACTGGGCTATCACCATTCGGCCATTGGTAACCTGAACAGCCGTGCCTTCAAGCGAGCCCGACGCCTACTGCGCGACAAATACGGCCCAGGTTGCGTGCGTGCCACGACGGGCTGGGTATGAGCGTTCTTTGCGCAAATAAGGTAGTAAGCGGAACTTCCTGGGTATAACGACAGCAGGCTTGCGAGGAGCGGTAGAGGGGGGTAGCTGG
Source organism: Cyanobacteria bacterium NC_groundwater_1444_Ag_S-0.65um_54_12 (assembly GCA_016267585.1). Taxonomy (GTDB): domain Bacteria; phylum Cyanobacteriota; class Sericytochromatia; order S15B-MN24; family VGJW01; genus JACQUT01. Next base: position 12,636 of record JACQUT010000352.1, on the reverse strand, counting down.
TTCCGATATGGAGCGAAGAGCTGGGGCATGGATCAAGCTGGTGGCGCTGGTGGCCACTATTGCCCTGCTGGCCGGTTGCTCGGCACCAAAGCTCTCCCTGCCGGGAGTAGGTGCTGACGTTGCCGCGCCCGCTGCTATCAGACAAGCCCCTCCGCTGGTTGGCAGGGTTGATTTCGGAGCTGGTGCCACCTCCCAGATCCAGGCTGCCTTGAGCGAAGTAGCCTATGCTGCTACGGTATCACTGATCGATACCAATACCGGCTACACCCAGGCTACCACCGTGACTGATAGCATAGGCCGGTTTGTCCTGAGTTTCTCGGGTGGCTATGTCCCGATTTCTGACAAAATCTATTACCTCGAGGCGATCAAAGGATTGAAGGCTGGCACTGAACTGCCCAACCGGACGGGGGCAGTCGCGGCACGCGTCCGCACTCTGATCCGCTATCATGGTGGCTGGCAATCCATAACTGGCTCTAATGTCACCATCAGCCCGAGCACCACGGCATTGTGCACCATCCTGAGCTTGCGCAGCATGACGCCTCCCGAAAGTGGCAGACAGCTAGACCCGGCAACGCTGTTCGGGATCATGGGAACTTCCGGATCGACGCCGACCACACCCACACCGTACACCTATGCCGATCCGGATCTCCTTCCACCGGCAATGGTCACGTCCGCTTATTTGCTAGTGCGGCGAGCGCTAGCCGCGGATGCCGATCCGGTGCGAAATATCAGTCTCGATCCGGCAGATCCACGATTCGACACGCTGCTCGAGATTCCGAAAGTTGTCTCGGTGGCAGCTATTTCACCAAACAATCAGGTGATCGGGCTCGATGTCGAAATAGTCGGATCCGGCTTCTCGGCCACTGCATCAGAAAATATTGTGGAATTCCCCACCTCTGGCGGTGGGACCGCGACCGCCGCGGTCCGCTCGGTCAGCGCTGACCTGGCACGTCTGACAGTGACCGTTCCCAGTGGCGCAGTTACGGGACCGATATCCGTGACGCTGGGCGGCCGCAAGATGATCGGCCCACTCTTTTACCCCGTTTCCCAGAGCGGCCATGACGGCATGGATTCTTCCGGCAACCTTTACGTCGCTAACGATGGTTTCGGCAGCATAGCGCGCGTTAACCCGGCAGGCCAGCTCACCACCTTTGCCACGGGTTTGGTAAGCCCCCGGGCGCTCACGGTTCGCAGCGGCAAGATCTTCGTGGCTAGCGCCGGCAGTTTCCGCGGTGTCGTGGCGGTCGACCTGGCCGCTCCCACCAGCACCGCATCGTTCGGCACACCGGGAATTCTTGCGGATCCCCGTGGTATCACCTTCGATGCTCTGGGACGGCTCTTTGTAGCGGACGGGGACAATAACCGGATCTATCGCATCGATGCCACCGGAAGCATGCCAGTGAGTCTCTCGCTCTCTGGGGCTTCGCTGAACGGCCCGCGGGGTATCGCCTTCGGGAGCGATGGCAAGCTCTACGTGGCTAACTCCGGAGCTAACAACGTACTGGCCATCGACCTGGGAACCGCTACGGCAAACGTGTTCTTGACCGGCTTCGCAGCTCCCTGGGGACTGGCCTTTGATGGCCTCGGCAACCTGTACATCTCTAACAACAAAGGTGATTCCATCTATCGCTGGACCATTACCAGCGGACTCACCGCATTCGCCGACATGCCGAGTCCTGGTGGCCTGATTTACGACAGCTCGGGTTACCTCTACGCCATCGACAGCACCTCGAACAACGTTTATCGGATCACCGCGACGGGCGCAGCGCTGCTGCATGCCAGTGGCGTGAGTTCGCCTACCGGAATCGCCAAAGTAGGGAACAGTTTCTATGTCCTGAGTCAATCCAACAACAGTCTGCTTCAGATAGACACCACAACGACGGCCGTGTCCGTGCTGGCCCGGGGCTTCAACAAACCGCTGGGCTTGACTTACGATGACGTCAGAGATTGTTTTTACGTGTCTAACCCTGGTAACGGGACCATTTGCCGGGTCAACCGGAACAGCGGCGCCGTCTCCACGGTTCTGGTGAACACGGGAAGCGGAAGCACGGGCGCGGGCGGAATCATGTACGGCAACAATCGCCTCTGGGTTCCGAGCGGTGGGAATGTCGTGGGCTATGATGTGACGAATTTCGCAGCAGCTCCGGTCATCCGCAGTTCCGTCATGTACGGCATGAACGGTGTTGCCAAAGATACCTCGGGCGGACCGAATGATGGTTCGCTCTACCTGGCGGCTAACACGCGGATCCTGCGCATCGTGGGGGACGGTGCCTGGTTCGGTAGCGCGAACGGCGGCAATTACCTGACGGTCTTCAAGGATAACGTCGCGGATCCGAGCCTGGTCGATCCGCGAGACGTGACGGTGGATGCTAGCGGCCGGATCTGGGTCGTCGATTATGGCAGCAACAAGCTGCTTAGCTATTACCCGGACGGCAACGCCTATCTGGCGCCCATCACCGCCGGAATCTCGGGTCCTGCTGGCATCAACTGGGACGGGACCAGTATCTGGGTCGCTAACCGCAGCACCAGGAACATTACCGCCTACAATCCAGCTTCGGGAGCTCTGACTGCCACGCTAGCTACCGGCACCGATACTCCTGGCAACCTCGCTTTTTCGGGCACGACGCTGTATGTCGCGCTGGATCAGGGCTTGGGACGGATCACTTCCTATGCTACTGCGCCGGCCTATTCGCGCATTTATTCCGGGCTGACCAATCTAACCGACGTCGAGGCTGGTTCGGATGGTTCGATCTATACGCTCGATGGTACGGGTTACCGGATCTTGCCAGATCTCAGCACCCACGTGGTGTGGTACCGGAATTACAGTACTCCGAAGTACATGTGGCAGATCCCAGGGGGAAGCAATTTCTACGTCACCGACTACTTTCGCCTCGGCATGCGAAGCGACTACTACGCGGCACGCCTGGCCGGAGTCTCGCGCCAGGGGGCATTGCCGGGCGGATTCAAGCTGGCTGGCATCGATGCCAACGGCAACGTTTACATGAACGGCTGGGTTCGCTCGAATGACGAGCTGATAAACCGCATCCGGTACACGGCTCCCCAGACGGAGTGGTCGTATCACCAGGTGGATCACAGCGGCGGCTGGAACATTGCGACCGGCGGATTCGCTGCCGACACCGGCGGGAATTTCTTCATCTCGCGGTACATGGGGCTATCGGCGCTCAAGATCGACAGTGCCGGAAATCCGACCACGATTCCGGGCGTGGGAATCGATAACTTGACGCTGGGAACGTGCGTGGATCCCGGAGGTGCCACGCTGTATCAGACCAACTACGCCTACCACCGCATCGAGCAAGTCACTGTCGCTTCCGGCGCCCGCACCATTTTGCCCTATGGCCTGAGCTTGGCCGGGATCTAGCGCAATGCGGAAAAATTCTTACTTTCTGACCATCCTAGTATTGGTCATGATCCTGCTGCTCCCGCTGGTAGCCTGTCGCCCCGCCGTGTTGCTCAGTCAAACAACCCGGAATTTCCAGCAGATTCCGCCGCTAGCAGGTTGGCTCAGTCCCCAGAAGCGCTTTCACCTGCAACTGGTAAATCTCCGAGAAGAGTTCGCCAAGGGAGCGACGGTCTCCCTCATCGAAGTCGCTTCAGGCAACACGGTCGCCACTTCGCTCGCTGATGCCAATGGTCAGTTCTTGATCCAGTTCGGGGCTGCCTTCACGCCATATCGAACCAGTCCGGCTGATCGGCGTTCGGTGGCGTATTATCTGGAAGCAGTCAAGGGAATCGCTGGTCGCAACCCCATGCCTAACCAGTCCGGCGCCGTGGCGCTGCGGCTAAGAACCCTGATCTGGTTCGATTTCGACGATAATGGCTGGATCTGCCTGGCCAACGCTTCACCCGGAGCGCTGACTATCAGCTTGTCTACCACGACGGTTGCCTTCTACCTCAACGACCGGGTGGTCAAACAGCAAGCTATTCGGTCCGAGGATTACATCGGCTGCCTCGACGCTAGCCTCGCGGATTCGGCCCCGGCGGACTACACGCCCGCCGGGGACCTGTCTGCTACGTTATATGCCGAGTTGTATCAAAAAGTGGTGGCAGCCGTCATCGACGATCAAGATCCGATTCACGCGCTCGTAATTAGCCCCGATAACACGGTAATCAATGCCCAGACGAGCTTCGCGCTGGCCGGTATTAGCCCCGCTGGCGCCGCCATTGGCTCGACTGTCACCATCAATGGTCTGAACCTGGTACCCAATGCCATGCAGGTGACTTTCGCCGGCAACGTGATTGCCACCAGCGATCCGGGTAGCAGCTCGGTCAATGCGCTGGTGCTGACGGTACCGCCAGGAGCCCGCACGGGGCTAGTTCAGGTGAGCCTCAACGGCATCAGCGCGTATACGCCGTTCAGCGTCACGACCAGTGACGGTCACCTGGCCACCTTCACCGACGCCGGCGGAGCCACCGCGCTCTACACCGTATCATCGGCGATCGGGACCCTGGTCAAAGTACGCCAGGACGGATCCACGGTGACGCTCAACTCCGGCACGCTGACCAATCCTTCCGGTGTGCTGGTCAATCCGGAGCGTAGCGCCACCAGTCCTTTCAAGATCTACGTCGCCGATACTGGTAACAACCGCATCGTCCAGTTCGACGACACTGGCACGGTCCTGAATGCCAATTTCCTGGCTGTCACCAACCCCACGGCCCTGGCACTCGGACCGGACGGAGACCTCTATGTGGCCCAGACCGCCACGGCTGCCATCTTGCGCGCTCGCATCGACTGGACCGCTGGGACCGTTTCCAACCCGGGCGTCGCAACCTACACCGGAATCGCGGGGCCAGCTGCCCTGGCTTTCGACCATGGCGGTTTCTTGTATGCCGTGCTGCCGACGTCAGGTCAGGTCCAGCGGTTTCGCCCCGGCACCGCTGACTCCGGCAGCATCGTCGCTTCACCCGAGAGCTGGGCCATCATCAATGATCCGCGAGGTATTGCCATCGATACCGCCGGTAACTGTCTGGTCACCAGCACTGACAATAATGTCATCTTCCGGATAGATCCGTTCCGCAACATGAGCGTACTGGCAGGGATGGCATCCCCGCGGGCGATCGCCGGCGATCCGGCGGGGAACCTTTACGTGGTGGATTCGCAACGGAGCCTCGTTCGGATCATTTCGCCGAGTGGTGACCAGCGGGTGCTAGCCTACGGATTGGCAAGCTCCCGGGGGGTGGCGGTGGATGGTTCGGGAAACGTCTACGTGTCCTTGCAAAACTCGAACGCCATCATCAAGCTAGCCAGCGATGGCATCACCACGACCCCGCTGCTCACGGGAATGGCTCCGCCCAGCGGTTTGACCTTTCGTGGCGGCAGCCTCTACGTCGCGCATACCGATACTCATAGTGTCACCCGGGTAGGACTTGATGGCTCGGCGGCAGCGGCCATCACCTCCGGCTTGTTTTTCCCCGGCGGGGTGGATGTCAGCGACGATGGCGCCACCTATTACGTCGGGCGCTTCAACACCTATCCGCTGATCCCTTACGAATACTTTCCGCCGACCGGTGGCTGGTATCCAATAGTGGGTGAAAGCGGCATCAACATTGTCGCGGGCGCCACTAATACGCACCGCAAGCCTCTGCTCTGGGGCCGGCGGGATGGGGCGTTCTTCGAGTCGGGAGCCCGCATCAGTTCCACTGCCATCCTCTTCGTGAGCCGGCGGCTGCGCAAGCTGCTATTGATCACCCAGTTTCCGGGAAACCCGGGATCGCACCTGATCTCGGACGTCACGCCATCGTTTGGCGGCACCAAGCTCTTTCCGGATGAAGTTTACGACCTGGCTTACGACGGCAGCCGCTATGCCTACGTGTCGTGCCGGGACAAGAATGTCTACCGCATTGACACGACGAATTACACCCTGGACCCGGGAGTAATCGGCGGGATTCCGGGAACCCCCTGGGGACTGGCGGTACTGGCCGGCGCTCTCTACGCCGTCGACTACGACAACAATCGCATCTACCGGTCGCTGGCGCCACCGACCACCACGAACTGGGATGGCGGTTCCTATGGTCCGTTCGGATCGCGGCTGATGGGCATCGTGGGTTACGGGGCGAAACTGTATGTCACTGACTACAGCGGCACCAAGATCTGGCAATATGACCCGGCGGTTCCCGGTGTTTCAGTCTACCTCTCGAGCCTGGTCAGCGGGCCCTCGCGGATTGCGGCCTTCAGCGACGGACGGCTGCTGGTCGAGACCAGTGGCCAGTACGTCATCTCGACTGCTAATCCACCGGTTCCGTCCCTCTATTCACAAGATAACGACGGCGTCAACTTTTTCATTGACGGCGCTAACGGCGTGTTCCGCGCCAGCAGCTACGTCGGTTCCTACTTCGTCGCTAACGGCATCGCTAACACGCGCGAGGTGTGCCGTGACGGCAACTGGGTCTACGTTGCCGCCTACGACAACGTGTACGGTTACCACCTCGCCACGGGAGACGAGCTGAGCATCCGGGGCATGGGCCGCCCCACGGGCCTCGCGGCTAACCCCGGCACCAATGAAGTCTACGTTTTGAATCAGAATGGCGGCCTTTATTCCTTCGATCTGGCCAGTAGAACAGTCACCAGCAGAGGCTCACTGTCCTCCGGGGCTGGTTGGGGGCTGGATTACGACGCCACCGGGAACAAACTCTACGCCGCCAGCCCCACCGACGGCCTGATCTATCGCATTGATCCGGCAACCGGGTGGAGCAGCACCGCGCTGAAAGTGGGGCTCAATGGCACACGGTTTTGAGAGCGGCGTGAGCAATGAGTTCCCCCACTCTCCCCCGGCGCTTCGCGCCGAAGGGGTCCCCTTTGTGGGAGAACTCATTCTCACGCCGCTCTGATAGTGGAGTCCAATTGATCTTGCCCACTTATCAGTGCGCCGCTATCAGAGCAGTGCGGCGTTCTCGGATAGCGCGATCCAGTTCGGCTACCTTCGCCTGCTCAGCCAGCCACCAGTCCGGATCCCTCTGGGCATCCAGGTCTGCCATGGTTTTGCCTTGTTGTTCCACCCAGGTGTAGTACTTGAGGTTGTGCCAGCGCTTGCGCTCATGTACCGTTCCTTCCGCGATCCAATCTAGCCCTGCGCCATGAAATATGGTGGCTACGCGTGCATGTGCTTCGTGCTCGGTCAATTGGCCAGCTACGCTAGTTAGTTCGTTCAAGACCGAGTGGTAGCGGTCAATAGCATCAGTGGCAACCGTGATTACCACGTCTCGCTCGCCAAAGTCGTAGTATTTGGCGGTCTTGATCGCGCCTAGCAAATTGCAGATGCCGGATATACCGAACGATCCTATCAGTTGTGCCAGTATAGCTGGCGAGATTCCGAGTTCTTTGCCCAGATAGCTCATGCCTACCGGGTCTGCCAGTACCTGCAAACCGCGTTTGCACGATAGATCATCGACACACATCAAGGCATCCATGTTGTTGACGTTATGAATCCAGGTAACATGCCGATCGCCGATGCCTTGAATATCATGATTGCCATAGCCGTTGTTGAAGAGCGTGGGACATTGCATGGGTTCCAGGCCGACTATCTTGCAAGCGGCAGCTGCCTGTTTGAGGCGATCGCCTGCTGCAATCGTTCCACCTGATCCCATGGCAGAGACAAAAGCGGCCGGGCGGGCTCCCGTCAAACCACCCTTGGCAAGTTCTGTTACGGCTGCCAGGGCAGAGTTACCCGTAACATGCCAATGGAAGCGGTAATTTCCCATCACCTCGAATTGGTTGAGTATCTTGTTATGACTGCTGACAGCCTCCAGCTCGGTGCATTTGTCATAGATTTCTTTTACATTGCTTTCACAGCCGGGCGTCTTGATATAGGTGGCGCCATAAGCAGTGATCAGCTCAAAGCGCTCGCGGCTCATGTTGGCTGGCAGCAAGACTACTGACTGATAGCCCATGCTCGTACCCACCCAGGCTCCGCCGATACCGTAGTTGCCAGTACTGGGGAAAATGAGGGTATCTTGCCCCGGCGTAATCTCTCCTTGTATCTGCTTTTCTACCATCACGGAATAGGCTGCGCCAACTTTGTGGCTTCCCGTCGGGAAATACTTTCCTAGCAAAACCAAGATAGGAGCGCGAACGCCACTCAGTTCCGGCGGAACTAGCAAATAACGTACTCCGCCAGCGGGGTCTTTCCAGGTAATGTTAAAGAGATTGACCGGGTCCAGGGACTTTTGCTCGACAGCCAGCGCGGCTCGCTTGCGCAGGTCGGGAGCTACCCGCTCGGGGTAGAGCATCTCTTCAAAGGTCGGGCCATAGATCAGGTCTGTCATCTGCCAATCCTCTTTGCAATACAGGCGAGCACGCCATTGTAGCAGTGCTGGGCATTGTTGAGCCAATAGCGACAAAAAGATCGAAAATCCCTTGACGGGTGCGGCAGAGCCTGTTACGCTTTCCATTCTGCTTTGCGAGAGTCCCAATCTTATTGGCCCAACGTATATTGGAACCAAACCTTAGTGAATTCTTGGTGGTTGCACCTGCGCAGCCTCTCAGGGAGTTTGAATTGCCGGCCAGCATAAAAGTGCGAGAGTCGGCTGGGTTCGTTTGGCCTAGAGAGCATATTTGTTAAGGGTGGAACTGATGTCGAACCAGCAAAAGCTAGGTGAAAGGGTGAACGTTTATCCAGGATCGCCCTCCCTGGCCGCCCGCTTGCCCGACCTGATAGAGATTCAGAAGCAATCTTTCCGGTGGTTCCTCGCGGAAGGGTTAAAAGAAGAACTGGTTTCTTTTTCTCCGATAGTAGACTACTCGAATCGTCTCGAGCTGCATTTCCTGACGGGCTATACATTAGGAGAAGCCAAATATACGGTAGAGGATTGTCGATCGCGGGATGCAACATATTCGCGGCCGCTAAGGATTCCGGTCCGGCTCATCACCAAGGAAACGGGCGAGATCAAGGAGCAGGAAATTTTCATCGGTGAGTTGCCGGTAATGACACCACAGGGCACATTCATCATCAATGGGGCCGAGCGAGTAATAGTGTCGCAAATAGTCCGCAGTCCCGGGGTTTACTTCAAGCGCGAGACTGATCCGTCCGGCAAGAAGATTTATAGCGCGACCATTATTCCCAATCGCGGAGCCTGGCTTAAATTCGAGACTGATGTCAATGACCAGATTTTTGTTCGAATAGATAAGACACGGAAGCTTCATGCCACAGTTTTATTGCGTGCTATTGGCTATCAAGACACTGACATGCTTGATCTTTTCAGACATCGTGAGTATTTGCAAAAAACATTGGCTGCAGACAAAACTGAGCACACTATCGATGCATCATTCATCGAAGTGTATAAAAAATTGCGCCCAGGTGATATGCCGAGCGTGGAAGGTGGGAGGAGTGTTTTATCTTCGCGCTTTTTTGACGCAAAGCGCTATGACGTGGGCAAAGTTGGGCGTTACAAGCTGAATAAAAAGCTAGGTATCAATATCCCTATCGCAGAGCGGGTGCTCTGTAAAGAAGATATAGTGGGTGTCATCGATTATCTGATTAACTTGAACTACGATCTGGGATCGGTAGATGACATAGATCATCTGGGTAATCGTCGTATTCGTAGCGTCGGTGAACTGTTGCAAAATCAGTTCCGGGTAGGTCTGACGCGTCTCGAGCGCATCATCAAAGAGCGCATGACTATTCAAGAAGCCGATACGCTGACGCCACAAAACTTGGTCAATGCCAAGCCCTTGGTGGCGGCTATCAAGGAATTTTTCGGATCGAGCCAGTTATCCCAGTTCATGGATCAAACGAATCCCTTGGCAGAGCTTACTCATAAGCGGCGTCTTTCGGCTCTGGGGCCGGGCGGTCTCTCACGCGAACGAGCAGGATTCGCGGTGCGAGATATTCATCCGTCGCACTACGGCAGGATTTGCCCGATAGAAACCCCGGAAGGGCCTAATGCTGGCTTGATTGGTTCATTGTCTACTTATGCGCGAGTCAATGAATTCGGTTTTATCGAGACGCCGTATCGCAAGGTGGTTCGTGGTCGGGTTACCGATGATGTGGTTTATCTGACGGCTGACGAAGAGGATGAGTTCAAGGTCGCTCCTGGTGATGTGCAAATAGACCAGAATGGTTGCTTTGTTTCCAGTCGGGTCCCGGTGCGCTTCAAGAGCGAATTTATTCACGCCGACCCCGAGGACGTGAATCTGGTAGGCGTATCTCCCATCCAGATAATCTCGGTAGCGACCGCCATGATCCCCTTCTTGGAGCACGATGATGCCAACCGAGCTTTGATGGGCTCCAATATGCAACGTCAAGCTGTACCGTTGCTGCGTGCGGAACGTCCGCGGGTCGGGACTGGCATCGAGAAGCGTACTGCCTTGGATTCTGGCATGATCGTGACAGCCAAGGATACTGGCGTAGTGCAACGCGTCACCGCCAGTGACATTGTAGTCGTCGAAGATTCAGGAAGAACGCGCTCTTATCACTTGCTAAAATTCCTCCGTTCTAACCAGGACACTTGTATCAATCAACGTCCTATCGTGCGTAAAGGGCAACGGGTCGAGAAGGGTCAAGTATTGGCTGATGGGGCTGCCACTGAACAAGGTGAGCTGGCACTGGGCCGTAATATCTTGGTGGCCTTCGTTCCCTGGGAAGGTTACAACTACGAAGACGCTATTTTACTTTCGCAGCGCCTGGTGTGGGATGACGTCTTCACTTCCATTCACATAGAAAAGTACGAAATAGAAGCCCGTGCTACCAAGCTGGGAAACGAGGAAATCACGCGCGAAGTTCCCAATGTCGGCGATGAGGCGTTGAAGGATCTAGATGAGCGCGGAGTGATTCGAATAGGTGCAGAAGTAGAGCCAGACGATATTCTGGTCGGCAAGGTGACTCCCAAAGGCGAATCAGAGCATCCACCAGAAGAAAAGTTATTGCGTGCCATATTCGGCGAAAAAGCGCGAGATGTGCGAGATACGTCGTTGCGGGTACCGCATGGTGAAAAGGGTTGGGTAGTGGACGTAAAAGTCTTTTCCCGCGACAAGAACGACGAGTTGCCACCGGGAGTCAATCAGGTAGTACGAGTCTACGTGGCTCAGAAGCGCAAGATCAGCGTAGGTGACAAGATAGCTGGTCGCCACGGCAATAAGGGGATTGTGGCAAAAATTCTACCCGAAGAAGATATGCCTTTCTTGCCGGATGGGACGCCAGTCGATGTCGTTCTCAATCCGCTAGGGGTGCCAAGCCGCATGAATGTAGGGCAGACTTACGAGACTATCTTGGGTCGGGCTGCTGAACTGTTAAATGAATACTATTCAGTTCCGCCTTTCGATGAAATGTTTGGCGAAGAGGCTTCTGATCGGTTAATCAGCGGTAAGATGCGCGAAGCAGAGGAGAAGAATAGTACGGGATGGTTGCGTGAAGACGGCAAATGCACCATCTATGACGGGCGAACTGGCGAGCCTTTCGATCGTCCGGTGACCGTGGGTAGCATCTATGTGATGAAACTCGTCCACCTGGTAGATGACAAGATCCATGCGCGTTCCACTGGACCTTACTCGCTCGTTACTCAACAGCCATTGGGGGGCAAGGCGCAATTTGGCGGGCAGCGTTTCGGCGAAATGGAAGTATGGGCTCTCGAAGCTTATGGCACGGCCTATACTCTGCAGGAAATGTTGACCATAAAATCTGATGATGTGCCAGGCCGTGCCAAGGCCTACGAGGCTATCGTCAAAGGCAAGAATCTTTCCAAGCCGGGTATCCCGGAGAGCTTCAAGGTACTGATCAGGGAATTGCAGAGCCTGTGTCTTGATATGCACGTAGCACGCGGAGACGGTCAAGAGATCGAGCTATTTGAAGCGGAAGAGGAGCCGCGTCAGCGTTTTCGTACGCAGTTGCTCAAGCCGCCTGGCATAGCTGAGTATGAATCTCTCAAGTAGGCTCGGTATCCTGCATGGAGTTTGCGGACGAATTGGTAAATTACGCCTTCGTCAAAAGCATAGAGGTAAGGGAGCACGATGAGTTCCAAGTTTGATTACATCAAAGTAGGCATTGCTTCACCGGAACGTATTTTGTCGTGGTCCCGCGGTGAGGTCACCAAGCCGGAGACGATAAATTACCGCACCCTCAAGCCGGAGCGTGATGGTTTGTTTTGCGAACGCATTTTCGGGCCTGCCAAGGACTGGGAGTGCCATTGCGGCAAATACAAGAGAGTACGCCATAAAGGAATCATCTGCGAACGTTGTGGGGTGGAAGTAACCGATTCCAAGGTGCGGCGCTACCGCATGGGTCACATCAAACTGGCGGCAGCGGTGGTGCATATCTGGTATTTGAAGGGAATACCTAGTTACCTGTCCTTGTTGCTAGACGTGCCACTCAAGAGTCTAGAGAATGTTGTCTACTTCAATGAATATTTGGTGCTCGATCCAGGCAATGCCTCGGTAAATAATCAGCCGCTGCAGGAGAAAGAAACCATTACCGAGGATATTTTCGAAGAACTGGAATCGAAAGAAGCTACCTTCACTGCCAAGATGGGTGCGGAAGCCATCAAGGGGCTTTTGGACAAGATGGATCTGGCAGCGCTGGCACGTAAGCTCAAGGCCGAGATCGAGACCTCGTCCGGCACCAAGAAAGCCAAATCCATCAAGCGCCTGCGTGTGGTGAAGGCTTTTCTGGCAGCTGGTACTAGACCGAG
>JACQUT010000364.1 GCA_016267585.1 Cyanobacteria bacterium NC_groundwater_1444_Ag_S-0.65um_54_12 | reverse complement strand
GTAAAGCGCTCCCATCATGAGCGGAACTCCTCCTTCTTAACCGTCAGAGGCGGGCAATATCATTGACGGCACGACCCAGAACCTCGTCTTGACTCGACAAGGCGCGTTGTGATCCTTCATAGGTGCGCATGGCAGTGATCATGCTGACCATCTCCTGGATAGGGTTCACCGTGGAAGATTCCAGAAATCCCTGCTGGACGGAAAGCTCGGTGGCGGCTTCTTCGGAACCTGATACCAGGTAATAATATGAATCACCACGTTTTTGGAGCTGCCCCAGCGGATCGTTCACGTTAACCAGTCGCAAGTGGTCTACCAGAGTTCCATCAACCGTGATGGCGCCGTCTTCGCCGATCTGGACTTTACCTTTGCCAGGTAGATAGATCTCGCCACCTTGCCCCAATATCGCATGACCGGAGCCGTTTACCAGACGGCTTTGCTCATCAATTTTACAGGCGCCATTACGGGTATAGGCGACTCCTTGCTCAGTCTTTACCGCCAGGAACCCTTGGCCTTTCAAACCCAGATCCAGCGGATTATCGGTTTGCCGCAATTCGCCTTGCGAATACGAAGAGCTTATCTGATCAATAGTGGCGCCTGCCGAAATCATTCCCAGCTGCGTCATGGTAGCCGACTGGCCATTTTGCGGCGACGCGACTCGGTACATTGCTTTATCGAGCCGGGCACGGAAAGCGGCATGATCTTTCTTGAAACCCGCTGTGTTCAGATTGGCCAGGTTATTTCCGATCACATCTTGCTGGCCCATCTGAACCATCATGGCAGATGCCGCAGTATAAATCCCTCGGATCAATACCTTTACTCCCTCACTTTGGCCATTGCTGGCTCTACCCCTAAAGAGTAGATCGGAACGATTGACGGATTCTTGAGCTTCACTATCAAAGCGTATGCTCGCCCAGCAATTCCAGTAGGGCTGACAGATAGGCCTGCCGCGAGAGCGGATTGCCGCTATCCTTCAGATAACCGGTTTGCAGGCGTAGCAATGCTTTGCGAAAACGCTCCCGGCGCTCGATTTCGGCAAGTGACGCCAGGCGAATCGAGGCTATCACAGCGGGAGACAGGCTGCTTCTGACCTCTGGCGGTATCAAGCTTTCGAGATCTTCTGCTGTTTTACCCGGCGCCGTTCCGGCGCTCACCAACCACCACAGCGCACCAAAAGCCAGCAGGACGAGCAGAGTCCAAGCTAATAACACCGGCAATTTAACAGGAAGCACTCAACATTCGTACCCCAAAGAGCAAAAATACTGTCAACATAGTTCCAATTACCTCCTGGACACGCTGGGCACGCCGCTGCCAGCTATTTATTTCCGCAAAGCGGGAAAAAGCCAGAGCACTGTCAGATCGCTTATCACAGAGGGCTTGCCGGATAGCTGTCATGAAACTATTGGGATCATTCGCGCACCGCACCGGATAAGATAAGCTCGCAAGATCAGTGTAACCGGCAACCACTACTGGTCGACCAGTCGCCAAACATTCGTTGGCTTTTAATAAAATGAACTGATCTGATACCGGTCCCCGGCGAAATGGTAACAGGGCAACATCAAACCCTTTCAAGTAGGCAGGTACCTGATCGTCGGCTATCGGCCCCAGGTAGCGAACATTAGGAAATAGCTCCAAGATTCGCACTCGCTCACGAAAGTGTCCAGCAGCAGCCCCTATTATTAATAGGGTTCCGTCCGCAAAGGCACACGCTACCGCTTCTAGCAGCAAGTAGTCCACTTGCTCCGCCAGATTACCCAGGTAACCAATTATGGGGCGCGGTAGATAGGCGATAGCATCGGGCGGAACTAGCTTTGGTGATAGTGCTGCTGCAAAATGTAAATAGTCTATGCCATCCGGTAAGTACTCGACTTCCGGGCCAAGTGCAATTTTGCTGCATGCCAGCGCAGGTGAATTGGCAAAAATAACCTGGGTATTAGCGGCTAATCGGCGTTCCAAATAGTTCGCATGGCGAGGTAACGTAGTGCACATGCCAAGATCCCCGGAACAATGGTAAACCGCTAAACGCTTCTCTAGCGTTCCAGCTAATGCTGCACCACCAAACAAATCGCATCCTACCCAAAGTATGGGTAAGCGACCGGAAATTTGTGCGAGAGCCCGCTTGATACAGGCTCGCAGCACTGCACCATTGATGGCCAGGAGAATATCCAGGGGTATGCCAGATGGCAAAGCTTCGAGCGAAAAAACCGGAGGCGGTGTAAGTACCCGGAGCCCGAACTCCTTTTCCGGATAGCTATATAGCCGTAGCCTGGGCATCCACCGTAGCTCTCGCCAAGCGGCAGCCCGCTCGACGAAGAGTACATGATTTTGCTGAGCTAATTCTCGCATGAGAAAGTGCGTCGCAGTCGGCAAAGTTGTTTTCCAAGGACTGCTTGATAGGCAGATTATGGTTTCAGCACGCAGCATGTTTCCCCCTCGCGTTTGCCAGGCCTCTTTGCCAACCTAGCGAAATTTCCGCCGCTGTCGCATGTTCACGTTAAACAAATGAATCCTGGCCCATGCCACTTGAACCGATACCGTCGACCGGGACCGGGCCGGATCCGAGCCGGTCAGGTCTACTGCAAATGATAGCGGTGCTCGATTGACATCGCCCACCGAGGGGACCCCTTCGGCGCGTAGCGCCGGGGGAGAAGTGGGCGATGTCAATCGAGCACCGCCATGAGTCCAGGGCAGGGTCGGGAGCGTGGTATGATAAAGGTCAAGAAAATCGGGTTTCCTGGCCTAGCGGAGAGTTCGGTGTGTCCATTAACCTTGCTGAACCCAAAGTAATTCCTGCCGGGAGTTATTTTGCCTATCTCGAATCAGATGAGCGAGACCTGATCTTGTTGCGTGAACTGGATGGACAGCGCACACCCCAAATAGCATCGCTTATCAGAACTAATTCTCATTATTCGCTGGTCGATTTCGAATTTTCGCCAAGTGGCCAGCAGCTTTTTTGCATTGTCAAGGATTATCTTGCCAAACAAGACGAAATGTCTCTAGTAGTGATCGATTGCCATGGTTATGTCAAAAAATTTGGCGGTTTTACCTCGGTTTTTGCTAGTTGGTTGCAAAATGGGGCCAAAATACTGGTAAGAAGCCATTCTTGTTCCAGAGAAGGCGGAACAATCTGGGTACTCGATACCCTGGGCTGGGAATGTCGCGATCTTGACGAAACATCCGAGTTATTCTCGCAATTAGGGATCTATGATCCAGAATTTTTGCTAACCTTCAAGAAACAAAACTTCAATGAGCGTTCTAT
>JACQUT010000348.1 GCA_016267585.1 Cyanobacteria bacterium NC_groundwater_1444_Ag_S-0.65um_54_12 | reverse complement strand
ATTGGCGAGGCACAACCGGTCTATGACCAGCTGAAGGCACTTCCACCCACGGGGCTCACCGAAGGAGACCAGGTCTTGCTCAAGGAGCAAGATGACCGGCTAGCCAGACTTCCAGGTCTCGACGACCAGATTGCTGACCTTAACAAGCGTCAATTGGCCAACTCCACGCGTAGCGGAGCTTTAACGGAGATGATCCGACTCGCGGGGGAAAATGCCCGGCTCTACGACCAAGAGCAAGCACTCGGCAAAGAGCGCCTTTTGCTGATCCAGGATACCCAGAACAGTAACAAGAAGTATACTTACGATACGCTGCGAGCCCTGACTGCCGATCAACTGTCGGAATCCGATCAGCTGTTCCTTCAGGACTACGAGGCAAAGCTTGCCAGGATCTCCGGGCTGAACACCGAGATCATGGATCTTAACAAGCTGCAGGCCGATCACAGCGCCCAGATCAAGGATCTCGACGTGCGGCCGGTTTAAACCAGTGTAACTGCTCACCAGGGTTGCTTTCTGGCTTTCGTCCTCGGCCCCGTGCCTCACGTACGCAACAGTACGCTGCGGCCCGAGGCCTGCGGGTGCGCTCAGAAATCATCTCCTGGTGAGCAGTTACAAACCAGTTTGCGAGAGCGGCCCTGGATCGTTGAGCGCCGCTCAACGATCCAGGGCCGCTGCAGCATCTAACAAGCCATAACCAGTGGCGAAATCAAATCCAGCAAATGAGATATCGCGGGCAGAACTGGTGAGGATCTGGCGCACTGCTGGGCCGTCGAGATTACGATGTGCTGATAGCAACAAAGCAGCAGCTCCGGCTACAAAGGGAGTGGCCATCGAAGTACCGGGCATGGCTGCGTAACCGGGCGGCAATGGATCGTATACTTCATAGGTGGGTACGGTGGAAAGAATTTCCACCCCAGGAGCAGCGACCCCTATCCAGCGGCCACGATTGGAAAAACTGGCTCGCTCGCCGCTCTCCGCTACTGCCGCGACCGCTAGCACCCCGGCGTAAGCGGCCGGATAATTGAGGTTAGCGCCCCAGTTTTTCTCGGGCTTCTCGCCGTCATTTCCCATGGCGGCACAAACCAAGACGCCATGCGTCTGGGCGTAATTGATTGCTTGTTCGAGCGTTCTACTGCCTCCTTCACCGCCCAAGCTCATGTTGATCACGCGTGCCCCATGCTCTACTGCCCAAACGATGCCGGACGCTACATCGCCGTCATGGCCAGTTCGGTCGTAAGCCAGGACCTTGACCGGCATGATGCGGCAACGCGGTGCAACGCCAGCGCCGCCTTCGGCGTTATTGGCTTCGGCTGCTACTATGCCGGCTACATGCGTGCCATGGCCGTTGTCATCCATGGGCCCGACCTTATTGGCAATCATCCCGACAATATTTTCCTGGCTACTGGAAGACTGCTGCCGCCTTGCGACAAAGTTGATTCCTGACACTAGCTGGTTGCGTAGATCGGGATGATGCAAATCTACGCCGGTATCCAACACCGCCACTACTATTTCCGGATCCCCCATCGTGCGTTGCCAGGCCTCGGGTGCCCGGATCATGGCAATTCCCCACTGGGCAGGCGCCAGCGGATCATCAGTCGATCGACCGATCCCGGGACCGTTTCCGCTACCACTGAACGATGGCGATACCGCGCCGGACCGCACTGTTACGGCCGGCTCTGCTGCATACCGTAAATTATCCAGTTCTACGTAAGCGATTTCTGATCCCGCGAGCTGCAGCAAATCACGATATGAACTGACGATGCTAGTTCCAAGCGCTGGTATTTCCCGGATGGTAGTGGCGCCAGCTTGCTGGATCAGCCATTCTTGCCTGGCAAGCGGCGTAGAGGGTTGAAATTTAATTAGATAACGATCGCCAGCCAGCCCTACACCTGACCGTTGCTGGCGATCATATCGCCGCATCGCCACCGCAGAAGGGTTTTGACAACTGGTTGCTAAAACCACCACTTCCGCTGCCAGAACGGCTAATAACCAGCCAGTGACACGACTCACCTCTTTTCTATAGTGAGCCGACAGAAAGCACTTGCTAAGGCGAACTCATGCCAGCGAAATCCTTGGCTAGTTCCACTAGCAAACGCACCCCTATCCCCGTCGCCCCTTTCGGAGCATAGGGTCGTCCCTTTTCTTCCCACGCCGTTCCGGCAATGTCCAGGTGAGCCCAAGGATAATTGCCGGCGAACTTGGCCAGCAAGGCAGCAGCAGTTATCGTGCCACCAGGACGACCGCCGCTGTTCTTCATGTCGGCAATGTCAGATTTAATCTGTTCGCTATACTCTTCCCAGAGTGGCAACTGCCAGGTACGTTCCCCGGAGCGATCGCCCGCAGCGCGAATCCGGTCAATGAGTGGCTGATTGTTTCCTAAAACCGCGATAGCCTGGTGGCCCAACGCTATCACGCAAGCTCCCGTGAGCGTCGCTAGATCGACCACTGCTGCCGGTTCATAGCGCTCAGCATACGTCAGGGCATCCGATAGAATCAATCGCCCCTCAGCATCAGTGTTCACGACCTCAATAGTCTTGCCACTCATGGCAGTGAGAATATCACCGGGATGGATCGCATTACCGCTCGGCATGTTCTCGGTAGCTGGTATCAGCCCCACTACATTCACCGGCAATTGCAGTTCAGCTATTGCCCGGAGCGCGCCGATCACCGCCGCGCCGCCTGACATGTCATACTTCATCTTTTCCATTCCCTCCGCCGGCTTGAGGGAAATACCGCCAGAATCGAAGGTGATACCTTTGCCTACCAGTACCAGTGGTTTTATGCTTGGTTTGGGAAAATACTCGAGAATTATGAAGCGTGGCGGTTGAACTCCCAATGTTCCGCGCGCTACACCCAATAGCGCCCCCATCTTTAATTGTGTTATCTCTTCTTCCACCAGGATCCGGCAATTGATGTCGCTGATTTCCCGGGCCATGGACGCGGCACGCTCAGCTAATATAGCGGGAGTCATGTCCCTTGCCGGGGTCTGGATCAAATCGCGACTGAAGCACACTGCCTTGGCGATTTTTTCGCCTGATTCGACACCTTGTGCCATGGCTGTCAATTCTGCTGCTTTTACCAGTAACGTGAGCGATTCTAACCGTTTTGGAGCATCTTCGTGCTCGGTCTTGTAAGCTTCGTACTGGTAAAGGCCCAGGTATGCTCCTTCAGCAATCACTTGACCCATGGCCTCGGGATGGTTAGCCAGCCGCCAGGCGCCCAACGCCGGGCAACCCAAAGAACTTAGCTTGCTATCTCTGGCAGCTTGCACCGCACGAGCAACGGCTTGGCGCAGCTTGTCTAGCTGGTAATCGACTGTCTTGCCCAGTCCCAGCAACAAGATCCAGCGCGCACTTATCTTGCCAGCAGTAGGCAGCAACAATTGCGCACCAGCTTTGCCCGTGAACTCTCCGCTTGCTAGCAGGTCCGTCAATAATCCTGCCAATGCCACATCGATTTGCCCTAATTCTTCCGGAAGGTTTTTTTCATCTTCAAAAAGCCCCGCTACTATGACATCCAGTGCTGCTGATTCTAGCTTTGTCGCCTTGACCTCGAACTTCATTGTTTCCTCTACCACGATTATTGATGGGTTTCTTCCATCCTAGCATACCAAGGGTTTGCCCGTGTATGCTGTCGGGTGATGGGTATAAGGTCCTGGGGATATCATGAGCACGGCTATACGCACTCCCGTAGCAAAGGTTCGGCCAGGAATGGTGCTAGCTGAGCCAGTTTTCCACCCTACTTCGCTGCAGTTACTCTTGAATCCGGGAACCACTATTTCTTTACAAAATCTTTCTTTGCTTTTGCGCAGCGGGGTAGTGACAGTGAATATCTTCGACTTTACTGCTGCTGAAAAAACAACTTCGCCACTCGTTGTTTCCTCGGTACCAGAGATTTTCAGCGGCGAGCCATTGGAAGCAACTTTGAAAGCAGGCGAAGTGCGTGACTACCCGGGATTCGGCAAAATGTTCAAGCCAGCAAAACCTGAAACATCGCCAATTACCACCGGATCTTTGCGACGCTTTTCTGAAACGCGGCTGGAAGAAATTGCCAAGGAAGTCATGGCACGCAATTTCCAAACTATTCGCGAGCTAGGAATACAGCTTGACTCTGGCACTGCCATAGATTTTGAGCGAATAGACAACTGCGTTCAAACTACGCTGCACGAATTAGTTCTTAATCGAGAGTTTTTAGCATCGCTCGCGGACTTGCGAATCCATGATGAATATACTTACGCCCACTCAGCGAATGTCATGAGTTTGTCCCTGGTGATGGGAGTAACTTTGGGTTATAGCTACGAGCAACTGCGGGCCTTGGGCAGTGGCGCAATGCTCCATGATATCGGGAAACAGCTTATTCCGGATTTTGTCTTGAACAAAGCCGACAAATTGACCAAAGCCGAATTCGAATTGATGAAAACTCATGCACGTCGCGGCGTAGCGGTCATAAAGCCTTACAACTGGGCTAATTCCGCCATCAAGTCGTGCATACTCTATCATCATGAACGCTTTGACGGCACCGGATATCCTATTGGTTTGAGAGGCAAGGCAATTCCTGAAATGGCACGCATCACAGGAATCTGTGACGTATACGATGCTCTGATATCCAAGCGTGTCTACAAAGCTGGCATGCCACCCAACCAAGCCTACCGGATCATACTCAATTCGTTGAATATCCTCTTCGAAGCGCGGATGGTGTGGGCATTTCAGAGGTTTATCGTACCTTATCCCCTGAATTGTTTGGTCGTGCTGAATACCGGGAAGATTGCCAAAGTTAGACAGGTAAACCGCGACGATCCCCGCCGACCAGTAGTGGAAGTAGCTGCTGGTAAATTGCTTGACCTGGCCAAAGAGTGTGAAGTTCTGGTCAGTGATCTTTGGCGCGATCCTGGTTAGAGAATATCACTGGCAAAGCTTGTCCAAGGCTTTGCCAGTGCTGTTGATTCAGGTGCATGCCCCCGTTTGAGAGGACTGCTCTACCATATCTCCACTTTGGTGCAACTTTGGTATGACCCGATCACCTGGTTGATGTGAGATCCATCACGCCTGACCTTCTACCCGGGCGGGCGCTATTATCGCATCCAGCATTCCATGAAGTGCTAGCTTGTCTGCTGGACAGATGGTCATCAACACGCCGGACAGTACCGCTCGTCCACCGTAGGTAAAATAGTAAGGGCAAACGCGAACGCGTCCTTCCATGGATCTGATGTTATCGCTAGCCAGGTCGTAATAACGGGCAGTGATTCGTGCCGGCTTGTGAAACTCCTGAAGTACATAGGGGGTGCCTTGCTGATAAGAAGCAAACGCCTGCTGCAAAGTGGCATTCCATTGCTCGGACGACTGGTCATGCCCAAAGGAGACACCTCTGCTTCCCCATGCCAGTGCGGAAAAGCCAGAGGGTTTAACCACAAATTGCCGTCCTTTCTTGGAGGCACGTGCGAGATCTTCCCAGCCCACGGCTTGCTGGTCATTGACCAGCAAGCCTGGAATTACACCATAGGGAGGCAAGGGACGCGGATCCAGTATCCAGGTCAAAGGTAGCAAACTGGCTAGCAGCTGCCGGGTAGCCGAGCTCAGTTCCCGACGCCAAAAATCAGTTAGTGCCGGATGATGAAACAATGAAAAAAGTAACTTTTCTTCAAGATAAGCCTTGAAGGGTGGAGTCACTTGAACTTGCTGTTTCTTGCAAAAATACAGGATGAGGT
>JACQUT010000347.1 GCA_016267585.1 Cyanobacteria bacterium NC_groundwater_1444_Ag_S-0.65um_54_12 | reverse complement strand
TAGTCTACCACCACTATGCCATCTTCCTCGCGCTTGAAAGTGGCCGACACCGGGCAGGCATCGGTGCAAGGCGGGTTTTCGCAATGGAAACACGGCTTGGTCGTATAAATTGGCCGATCATCGGGCCCCGCGCCGAGAGCATATTCCAGCACTATCGTGTAACTTACTCCGGGTGGGGTCTTGTTCTCGGCCTTGCAGGCGACCATGCAAGCCTTGCAGCCTACACACCGCCGCGTGTCGATCGCCATTCCGTAGTGATATTTACGTTTTACCGCTCCGCGATTAGGAGCGCTGGCTAGCGCCGGGCCACCCAGCATTCCGCCAAAAATCCCACCGCCGGCCAGCGCCGTGGCCAAAGCCCCGGCCCCGATTACCTTCAAATGGTCAAGCAATTCACGTCGACCCAGGGCAAGGGGCGCCGTATCAGGCGGACCACCAGGATCCCTTACTTTCGTAGGCATACTTAACCTCCCTTTAGTAACGTACTTCCGATGTGAGCATTACTTTTTGCTCTGCTGGCTTGCCTTTTGCCGGGTCGGTGTTGCCCTTGGCGGCAAATTCCAGTTCGTAATTGACTGCTTCGTAAGCTAACAGCGTGGTGACCCACTTGTTCCAGTTGATGCCCAAGCCAGCAATCAGGCGATTCATGCCATTATTGGCCAGCGAGGTATCTGGATCTATAGAATCATAGCGACCGATCAGATCGAGTGGTTTCAAGGCTTCCAAGGTGCCAAAAAGCCCGAGATTCAATACGGTATAAGCCGAAAAACCGCTGCCGTTGGCCAGCTTGTCCTTCAGGCTGGCATCATTCAGGCTCGGATACTTACCCGCCATCTTGCTGGCAGGATCCGAGGCCGACAACAGATAATCGAAAGCCACCAGCAAATTGCCCTTGCTGTGGTAGCCTACCTGGGCGATATAGCGGTTCTTGTCGAACTGCGCGCTCGGGGTCGAAACCACACCCGGATCGTAAGTGCCCAGCGCGCCAGCGCCGCTGACGAAGAATTCCTTCATCCCCATGGGTGCCAGCGGCCGCAGGGTAAGACGCCCATGAAAGTCTTTGTGGAAGCCGGCTTCCGGCGCCTTCCAACCCTCGCCGTTGACCAGGTTGAATTGCCACTCGCCGAGCTCTGCCAGGCTACCCTTTAGCCCGAGGCCGATATCCGTGCTGGTCATGTAGCCTGACCGATCCACGAAGTTCGTGCCCTGGACCCGATAACCCCACATGCCATCGACATAGCCTACCCACGGCAAATCTAATTGACCTACCTGTAAGCTGGCACCCAGCGGCAAGTTACCCACTTCCAGGAAGAAGGCCTTGGTGGCCACGTCAAAGTATTTCCCGCCAGGATCGCGCAGATCGCCACCCTCGAGTACGGCTTTCACTTTGCCATTGGCCCAGGGCTTCCAATCGAATACCAGATAAACGCGATCGAGGGCCGACTCATTATTCACGGCCG
Source organism: Cyanobacteria bacterium NC_groundwater_1444_Ag_S-0.65um_54_12 (assembly GCA_016267585.1). Taxonomy (GTDB): domain Bacteria; phylum Cyanobacteriota; class Sericytochromatia; order S15B-MN24; family VGJW01; genus JACQUT01. The sequence continues at coordinate 4,481 of JACQUT010000347.1, read as the reverse complement.
CTCGCGTACCAGCTTTGTCCTCATCGAGCGTGCGCGTGTAGTGGCGAATAAAAGCCTTGCCACTGATCTTCGGAGCTTCCGCCACCGGATTAGCAGCCGGAGTGGGATTGGCAACTGGCTGCGGTGAATCGCTGCTCATCTTCATGCCTTGAGCATTGACCCCGACACACCACCCGACTGTCACGGTTGCTGCCAGCGTGGTTACCAGCGCTCTGGCAAGAGAAAATTTCACCCTACTTTCCTGGTTAGCTAAAAGTGCTTTCATCGCTTGATTCAACCTCCTTGGAAACTTACAACTTCTTTTACGCGGAACATTTCTACCTAACTTAGGCTTATATTGAATAATACTCCAGCTTAATAAATTACCAAAGCAACCGTGCCATAGTTTTCCGATTAACGCTTTGTCAGTTAGCATAGCTCTTGCTTGCAGTGAACCTTTTTGGGCCCGAACGTGCGTATCCTGCCTTACATGCCAGCTCGATCATGTACTCAAACTTCGTCAATATATAATAAAGTGCTCATATCCGCTGCGGTATTTAACACGTAGCCGTCGGGTATTTGTTTATTAACGATATCGACTAAGTAGAAAACCGAAATTGAGGTAACGGTGCATCTCCATGTCTTGATAAGCGGTAAAGTTCAGGGTGTCTGGTTCAGACAGCACACTTGTAAATTAGCGAGAAGCTGGCAACTTTGCGGATGGGTTCGCAATCTGCCGGATGGCAGAGTGGAAGTATTGGCCCAAGGACCAGAAGAATCGCTGAAGCGTTTGCTCGCCTGGTTGCACGAAGGTCCGCCGTTAGCACATGTCGAGCAGGTAGACGCTAGCTGGGAGCTGGCTAGTAAAGATTTGTCAGATTTTCAGGTGAGATAACTTCGGTGGCCAGGCTCCAAAGCTTTCCATGTAGCAGCATGTGGCGCTTGGTCAATAAAGGAACGTGAGTAGGAGTGCCACCGCCGTCAAAGCCAAACAATGGAGCCGCAGCGATTCCTTTTCCCAAGGCGATGACCCGATGTCCGCCGAGCCCGCCCGGTGCAACAAGCTCGCGTAAAGCTACCAGGTTTGCTTGGCGGGTTATTGAATCCAGTGGCAATTCGTCAATTGCCGAGCTGATGGCCTCCCAACCGAGATTTTTCAAGAAGTCTTCCTGGCTACTCTCCCCTAATTTGGTCAGACCATGGGCCATGGCCAGGTCCCGCAGGGCAGTGAAGTCTACCTGGTAGGTGAGATCGGCTGCTCCAGCGTTAGCTAGCAAATCGTCCTGAATTCGATGCTGCCGATACGACCGCAAGGTGCCAGCTTTATCGGCTAACCGTTCTGCTAGCTCGGCACCGTAATCGATCAACAAAACCACGCCATATTCCAGAGCATTTGCCAGGGTAGGAATCCACTCGGCAAGTGCGAGCGGTACCTCTGCCTTTCCACCTTCTGGCATGTAATCGACCCAACTAGCCGTCAGTTTTGCCAAAGTAGCGGACGATAAGGGGCCCGGATGCTCTACTAGTCGATCGCCTGCCAGTTCGACATAAAGTTCTTGCAGTTTACCCTGCAACTTGATCACGCGGTGCACCGGCAAAGCATCCAAGAATTCATTGCCAAACACCACGCCGCAGCTGCCGCTCGGCAGACCAGAACTGGCAGGGCGAAATTGCCCCGGCCAACAGTTCGGCGGTCGATAATCCATTACCGTGTAGCAGAGGTTACTTGCTAACTTGGGCGAATGCTCCCGCATGGCATGGCAGAAATCCCGAGCGAAAATTCCATTGCCGCCACCTAGCTCGCTGACAGCAAAGCTTGCTGGCCGCTTCATCAGCTCCCAGATTTGCGCCACCTGGACTGCCAGCAATGTCCCGAAAGCCGGGTGTACCAGCGGACTGGTATAAAAATCGCCACTTGCGCCGAAAGGATTGCGTGAACCAACGTAATAGCCCTCCGGGCCGTAAAGCGCTGCTGTCATGAACTCGCTAAAGTTCAAGCGGCCACGATTTTCCAGCAGCGCTCGGATATTGCCTGGCGCTCTACTACTCATTCAAGAGCAACGGCTATAGCCACACCCCCGGCAAGTAGAACACCCTTCGCCAAATTCCAGGCGGTTTCCGCACTCTGGGCACTCTGGACTTTCGCCATAGATCTCGACTGCCTGTTGACCTGGCAAGGCCGAAAAAAGCTTGGCCGAAACGGTGACATTGCTGGGATGTTTGGCCAGCACCGAACCGAGTCGGCGTGGAGCATCCTTCAATACCCGGCCCAGCGCATCGGGGATGGAAAGAATTTGCTTGCGTCCAAATCCTAATGGATTGGCTCCCCGAATACCGATCAGCTTGTTGGCAATTTCATCTACTGGAATATTATATTGCAGTGCCAGGCTAGCCAAGCGCCCTAGCGCTTCGGAAAGACTGAAGATAGTGCCACCGCTACGTCCTACGATGGTAAAAACTTCCCGCATGCCATGCTCGTCATAATTTATCGTCGTGTACAGCTTGCCGTCTCCGGTCAGGGTGAAGCGCGTGAAACCGTATAGATCTTCCGAGCGCACTCGGGGCTGCCAAAGCGGCGCTTCCTCCGCAGTGGTCTCAGCAGTCAGCAGCGGTAACTCTTCAGCAGGGGATTTCTGCAATGACAATGGTTGGCGCTGGCGGGTGTTATCGCGGTATACCGTTATCCCCTTGCAACCGGACTGATAAGCTAACATGAAAGCGGTCTCGACATCGCTACTAGTCGCTTCTTCAGCAAAATTGATAGTTTTGCTAGTGGCGGAGTCGTTATACTTCTGGAATGCGGCCTGCAACAATACAAGATCATTAGGCTTGATGTCATGAGCGGTGATGAATATATCAAGAAATTGTGAGGGCAAATCATATCCCGTCAGTCCTGTCAAACTACCATAGTTATGTTCGATAGCCTTGATCAGACGTTCTGAATAGCATCCCTGGTTTTTGGCGGTGCGCAAGAACAGGCTGTCAACTTCTATCATGTCCGCATCCGCCTGGAAACGCTTGAAAGCGAGCGCAAAGATCGGTTCTATTCCGCCGGACGTATCGGCAATAATTGATAGCGTACCGGTAGGCGCTATGGTAGTAGTCGTGGCATTGCGTATGCCGTGATGTTGGAGCTCGGGAAGCAATGAGAGATAATCGGCAGCCGCATGGCGGTTCGGCTGCTGTTGCCGCGCCTCCCAAAGCGCCAGATAACGATTTTCCTCGCGATAGGCTGGAAACGCTCCTCTGGTCTGGGCTAGCCTGATACTGGCCACCTTGCTTTCATAATCGATGAAACTCATCACCTGCTCTGCTAAAACTCGTCCTTCGGCCGAGGCATATCCCACCCCCAGCGCCGCCAGCATCCGGGCAAACCCCATGACGCCTAGTCCGACCTTTCGAGTGGACTTGGACATTTGCGCAATCGCCGGGATCGGAAACCGATTAGCATCAATGACATTGTCTAGCAGGTGTACTGCCACATGAACTGTTCGACGGAGCTTATCCCAAGCGATTTGGGCCATTCCATCGGTGCTAACGACCATTCGCTCCAGATTTATCGAGCCTAAATTGCAGCTTTCATACGGTAAAAGCGGCTGCTCGCCACAAGGATTGGTACTTTCGATTTCGCCCAGCCATGGCGTGGGATGGGAGGCATTGATGCGATCCAGGAAAACTATGCCTGGCTCGCCAGTGGAATGGGCGCGCCTGACGATTTCAGCAAAAACCGCTCGAGCGGACAGTCGAGCCACTTCTGTATTGGTGCGCGGATTGCTGAGTGCGTAGGTCTCATTTCGTTCGAGGGCTCGCATGAATTGATCGGTGAGCGCTACCGAGACATTGAAATTCGTAAGCTTGGTGAGATCTTCTTTGTGGCGAATGAAATCCAAAATGTCTGGATGATCTATGCGCAAAATCCCCATGTTAGCGCCGCGCCGCATGCCCCCTTGCTTGATGGATTCGGTGGCGGCATTGAAGACATCCATGAAACTGACCGGGCCAGAACTGACGCCTTTGGTAGAACCTACCAGATCCCCTTTCGGCCGTAGCCGACTGAAAGAGAACCCGGTTCCACCACCCGTTTGATGAATCAGGGCCGCTTCGCGAATGGCCTCGAATATCCCGCCCAGATCATCCGGAACCGGCAAGACGAAACAAGCGGAAAGCTGACCAGTCCTGGTGCCAGCATTGGCCAGCGTAGGGCTATTTGGCAAAAAATCCAGTGCCCAGAGTATTTCCAAAAAATCCCGGCAAGTGGACTGCACTTCATCTTCGCTGGCGCCATACTGTCGATCCACCTGGGCCAGTGTGTTAGCGACACGATTGAACAGCGCTTCTGGTGTCTCGGTCACGACACCGTGTTCATCCTTCAACAGGTAGCGCTTTTCCAGCACCGTCAAAGCATTGCTCGTGAGCCTGAACATTCTTGCTCCCTTGTCAAAAATCAAAATTGCCGCCCGTCCCCATGATAAAAATTTATCAAGTTTATTTACAGATTCCCG
>JACQUT010000346.1 GCA_016267585.1 Cyanobacteria bacterium NC_groundwater_1444_Ag_S-0.65um_54_12 | reverse complement strand
GTTATCGTCTGGCTGGAGGGAAACTTTCTTAAGAATGGAGTAAGGTCAGGCCGGATGCTTAAAGCTCCGAGGACAATCGTGCCGAGAAAATTGCCTGGGCCAGCTTGGCTACGATGGCGATCGCCGGCGAGACGGTACGGCCCGCCAGTCTTACCAAGAGAAGGTCTTGATAAAATAGACCACCCGTAACCGGCACAGCAGCAAGACGTCCGGCTGTAATGGCATCTACTACCAGATGGCCCGGCAAAATCGATGAGCCAAGCCCCTTTCCCAGGAGGGCGATCGTTGCCTCGCCCTGATCAACTTCCATCCAGATCCGTGGATTGATGCCACGTGTCGCAAAAAAAGGCGCCAAATGTTCGAGCCACCAGGAGTTGGTCCGGCTCGCCAAAATAAGCGGCATTCCGGCTAGTGCAGCATCATCTACTTGCTCTGGCAAATCGCTTCCTGGTGCTGTCACGAACAAAGCGTGATCTCTGCCCAAAGGCGCTGCTATCAGATCTGGAGCGCCCGGTGCCGGAACAACGCCTAGATCTGCCGAACCGGATCGCAAAAGCTCGACAATATCGACTGGTGAGGCAAAAGTTACAGCAAGAGTAATGTCCGGAAAATCGTTGGCAATTGCTGCTACCAGATCCGGGATGACTCCCAAACCCATGGTACGCAGCGCTGCCAGCCGCACGTTACCGCGCGGCAGCCCGCCAGAAAGTTTAGCTAGATCGGAGCGGAAGTCAGCTGCACGCGACAATAGATCGTCACAAGCTCGCTTCAAGAGCTCTCCAGCCGCTGTAAGGTAGACGCGGTGCTTCACCCGATCGAAAAGCAACACACCCAGATCTGTCTCCAGTGCTTGAATGGCCTTGGAAATAGTGGGCTGAGACACCGAACACACTCGAGCTGCGCCATGGAAAGACCCCTGTCGCGCAGCAGCATGGAAGTAAGTCAGGGCAGCTGGTACTAATGATTCCCAAGTCATGTTTTATTCACTGGATAGAGCCAGTGTACCAGATCGTTTACCTGGTGATTATAAATCATGAAAACTTGTGATCGATTACGCTGTCAACTGGCAACTCCCTTACTAGATTGTTCAATAGGGGGCTGCTGAAGTCCGATCATCTTACTTGATGAAGAGACCTCTGGTCTTATTTGATAGACTGCTGATAATGGAGCGAAGATCGAGCGTTTATATTCGTAGGCGTCGCATAATCGGACAACTGCTCATTGTTGCCTTGCTATGTTATGCCAGTCTAAACCTATTGCGTCTCCTGGGACAGGAATGGCGGTTGCTTAATCAACTGCGGATATTTTGGCATGAGCAGCAGGCGGTAGATGCCAAACACGCACAGCTACAGGCAAGAATCATCGAGGCAAGATCAGAGCACGGCAGCGAGCATTTAGCTCGCAAGTCTTTGGCCTTGGTACGTCCCGGTGAGATACCGGTAGTTTTCCTTACCGGTGCCAGGTCACAAGTTATTCGGTACCCGGCCCCACCGACACCGGCACCTACCAGCACGCCACCATAGGTGAATACTTCATGAGCCAGTATCCCCAGGCACTTTTCGAAATTTGGGAGCTTCCAATAGAGCGAACCCTGGTGTCAGAGGTGTTAGCTGCGGCTATGAGTTCTGGTGCTGACTTCGCCGATATATTCATAGAAGATAAAAGCACAAGTCGCCTCACCTTCCTGGATGGACAGATCAAAGATGCCGTTTCTGGGCGATCGCAGGGTGCTGGTATCAGAACTATTCATGGTCGGCAGGTTAACTATGGCTACACGAGTGTTCTTTCGCGCGAGGGATTGCTGCGGACCGCTCGTTTGATTGCGGCTGCCAGGCAGCAGGGTAGTGTGAGGCAATTAACAGCGCTTGCCAGTATTACCAGTCCGCCGTACCATTTTTGCCAGATCTACCCACGCGCTGTCGGCATGGAACAGCGTCTAGCTTTGCTAGAACGTGCTGACCGAGCGGCCCGTAAGGCTCATCCCGCCATTACCCAGGTAGAAGTGACGATTTCCGAATCCTTGCAAAGAGTGGTGATTGCGAACACTGCCGGGCTTTTTGTCGCAGATGAGCGGCCCTATTCACGTCTCTCGGTGCTGGCGATCGCCAGCAATGGCAACGAGCAGCAAACCGGCTCCCAAAGTCCTGGTCGAATGGCGGGATTTGAATTTTTCGAACAGCTAGCGGTTGCGGAAATAGCTTGCCAAGCAGCGGAATCTGCTACGCTGATGCTACGGGCGACTTATGCCCCGGCAGGTCGCATGCCGGTAGTGATTGACAAGGGCTTCGGTGGCGTAATCTTTCATGAAGCCTGTGGGCATTCACTAGAGACTACGTCGGTAGCTCCGCGGGCGTCGATTTTTGCCCAGAAGCTGGGCGAAATGATCGCCCAACCTTGCCTCACTGCGATAGATGACGGCACTATCCCCAATGAATGGGGTTCCTTGGCGCTAGACGATGAAGGTATGCCCACGCAACGCACGATTCTCATTGAAAATGGCAGGTTGGTAAACTATCTGGCTGATTATCTGGGAAGCATCAAGACGGGCTATCCAAGAACCGGCTCAGGTCGGCGGGAGAGCTATCGCTATCCGCCGGCTTCCCGGATGCGCAACACCTTTATCGCACCAGGCGACGCTACACTGGAAGAGCTGATTGCTAGCGTCGCTCACGGAATTTATGCCAAGCGCATGGGGGGCGGTTCCGTTTCGCCAGGTACCGGCGATTTCAATTTCTCGGTCAGGGAAGCTTATTTGATCCGCAATGGCAAAATAGCCGAACCGGTTCGTGGAGCTACTCTTATCGGCAATGGTGCCGATATCCTCAAGAAGATTTCCCGCATTGGCCGTGATCTGGAGCTGTCAGCTGGCATGTGCGGCTCTATCAGTGGCAATATTCCTGTCAATGTAGGGCAGCCAGCTATATTGGTGGATGAGATGACGGTCGGAGGAAGCAATCTTTAGCAACTCCAGCCGCACGTTACCGCGCGGCAGCCAGCAACTTGGTAGTGAGGAAAGGTAACGCTGATTTGAGCAACGAAAGAAAAGTGGAAGCTGGCGCACTGCTAGCGGAAGATGCCGAGCAGCTTGCTGCTGCGACTTCGCAGGTACTGGAGCTGGCTTTGGGGCGTAAACTGGCAGCGGAAGTATTCCTGACTGCTTCGCATTCGACCAGAGCAATCGTACAAGACGGCGTTGTAGAAACTTTTACCTTGACCGAACCCCAGGGAATGGGAATCCGCGTGGTTGACCATGGCCGCACCGGCTATTCCTACACCGAGTCGTTTTCACCTGACGCTTTAGCTGATGCGCTAGCTGCCGCCGCAGCAAATGCCTTGATCATGCCGGACGCTGCGGCGGTGGAGCTAGCTAGTTTTGCTGCAGCGCCACCGTTCGTGGAGAGTATCTATCATCCAGAGCTCGCCACCATACCGGTGGAACGCAAGATTGCGCTGGCGTTAGATCTGGATCAGCAAACCCATGATGCGGATGCGCGCGTGAAAAACGTGATCGCTACCAGCTATGCTGATACGAGCGTTTTCTTGCGAATTGCTTCTACCTGCGGCCTCGATCGCAATTACTGGTCGAGCATGGCCTGGCTGGCTTGCCAGCCGTTGGTCTTTTGGGATGGACAAAACAAGAATTATCATATGATTCGCGCTACACGCCGCTTTGCGGAACTGGATCCATCGTACATGGCCAAGGAAGCAGTTAGACGCTGCATAGAAAAGCTAGGAGCACGTCAGCTGGCAGCCAGTAGTTATCCAGTAGTGTTCGCACCGGAAGCATTCGCTGCCTTGCTTGGGGCTTTTTGCGGCATCTTTTCGGCCAAGGTAGCCCAAGAGGGCAAATCACTGTTGCGCGAGCGTCTGGGCCAGCGCAGCGCAGCAACGGTGTTCTCGCTCACCGATGATCCACTCATACCCGGTGGCTTAGCTTCGCGGCCTTTTGACGATGAGGGTTGTCCTTCCCGCGAGCTTCCACTGATAGCTGCCGGCTTTTTTCAGAATTTCATGCACAACAGCGAAACTGCTCGGCGTGACCGAGTAGCGAGCACCGGGCATGCCGTGCGAGGTAGTTACAAGGATACCTTGCGCGTGGGCCCCAGTAATCTGGTAGTACAAGCCGGGCAGGCATCGTTTCAAGATCTGGTCTCGGCAGCGCCTCAAGTATTGCACCTTACTGAGTTGACCGGACTCCATGCTGGTACCAATGTGGTTTCCGGCGATTTCTCCTTGCCAGCCCAAGGGTTTTTATATGCTGGCTCGGAGCGGTTACCGGTTCATTTGATCACGGTGGCAGGAAATTTCTATCGATTACTCGAGAGTATAGAGGCGATAGGCGCCCAGAGCGAGCTGCTTCCAAGCGGCATTCGCACTCCAGCAGTGCTGGTGGCTGGTTTGGCGATCGCCGGACATTGATGGCAACAAATCATTAATCGGCTAGCAAAACGCCGTCCTCAGAGATGTTATCAATCAGCAAAAGCTACAACATCGCTTGTTAGCTTCATTGCTGCATATTTTAGCTAAAGCGTCAGGGGATAGCGAGCGGGGAGGGCGAGATGGTTAGCAGATTTGGTTGGGTAATAATTGGCAGTTTAGTCTTGACCAGCGGTTGCAGCTCGGAAGAAATAAACTTGCCAGTTACCAGCCTTTACACGGTCTCGGCGCTCCATCATGGACAACTCGGTCCTGCCGGTAAACTGGTTGTCAACCTGGAATTGCCTGTGAACAGAAAGACCCAGGCATTGCCGGAAGGAACGGAGAAGGTCAGCATAACCGTCACTTCGAGCCGACTGGCCGCACCGGTGCAAAAAACCATTAACAAGAGCCAATTCATCGATAACAAGGCGCTGCTATTGGTTGAAAAACTGCCGGTGGGCGAGGCGAAAGTAAGCGCAGTGGTTTACGATGCTGCCGACAAGCAAATTACGATGGGCGATGCCGTAGCAATGATACAGGC
>JACQUT010000353.1 GCA_016267585.1 Cyanobacteria bacterium NC_groundwater_1444_Ag_S-0.65um_54_12 | reverse complement strand
TACCGAGGCCGCGGCACGCTCGCCTTGTAGCAGCGCGCTACGCCCCCGCAAGATTGCCAGTTCGCTTGCCAGGTATGCTGCTCCACTTGCCGTCGCCTTGGCATAGGCCGCTGTCGCCTCTCTGGTAGCTGCTTCGAGATCGCCTTTTCGTAAAGCTACCAGAGCCAAGCCCCCTCTGGCTCTGGCTATCGTACCCGGTGCTTCTGCCGCTTCGCCAAGCTCCCGGGCTTGGGTGAACCGCTCTTGGGCTGCCGTCAACTCACCCAATCTGACATGGGCTTCGCCCAGTAACGTCAAGATCCGCTGTTCATATTCCCGTACACCGGTTTCTTGCGTTAACTGCCATGCTTCCTCGGCCGAGGCCATTGCCGGTAAAAATTGCCCGATGAATAGTTGCAACTCGGCGATGTAAGGCAAGATAGTTATCTTGAACAGATTACGACCTTCTGCCGGCAGCTCATCCATCCGGGCTAGCGCCTGGTTATACAAGCGCTCTCCGAGCTGTGGCGAGCCCAGATATGGCATGGCTACCGCACGCAGGATATCCGCGATAATGGCATAGTCAGTACTCTTGGTGGCGGTAGCCTCGCGGTGGGCACGCCCCGCATTGAGATCGACCGCCCGGAATTCGCCCAGTTCATGTGATTGAATTGCCAAATTGAGATAAGCGCAGATTTCGTCATTCTTGGCACCTACTTCCAGGGCAACCGCCAAATTTTCCTCAAAAGTTTGCAATGCTTCTTGATACCTGCCCAGGCTCCATTTGACGTTACCGAGCAGATTGAGACTGTTGTTGAGGCCTACCTTGTCACCTGACCGACGGAATTCGGTTACCGCTCGTTCCAGGAAGGAAACTCCCCGCTGGATACGAGTGGTGGCATCGAGCCCCGGCACGTCGGAAGAAACATACATGTGGCCCAGGAAGGCAAAGTTGCCGGAGGGATCGAGCTTGCCTGCGGCTTGCTTGGCAATTTCCACTGCTAGCTCGCAAGTAGCGATAGCTTGCAAAGGATCGGCCTTCTTGTAATAAACCCGGGCCATGGTTTGCAAACAGCGCAAGCGCTCGCTATCGTCTCTGGTCCGTTGTGTTACCGCCTCGGCGCGCGTCAAGACTTCTAGCGCCAGGTCATTTTGGTTGCGTATCTGATAAAGAATACCCATCGAAATAAGAATTTTCGCTTCGGCATGACCATCAGATAGCTCCAAGGCCAAAGCCAGAGCTGATTGGTAGCGCTCCATTGCCAGATCGAGATCGCTCCGATAGCGCGCTAAATTAGCCAGACCATGCAAGTACTGCAAGCGCATTTGCCGATTTTCGTCGCTGACCAGCGGTAGTCCGGCTTCCAGGAACTCGTTAGCTTCGCTGAGCGCATAAAGCTGTAAGTTAGCTTGACCAGCCCAAAGCGCATGCAAGCTCGCTTTACTTCTATCGTGCGAGCGTAAGAAAAGACGCGCTAGCTCATTTTTGCTTTGCAGATCTTCGGCTCCTTGCTCCTCCAGGGCATGCGCAATACGGGTAGATAGATCCTTGGCAACATTTTGCGGCAAGTCGTCGCGGATCACTTCCGCCAGCTGGCCTTGCAGGAACGCGACCTTTCCCTCCTCTGCAACCAAGACGCTAGCTGCGCGCAGCTCTTCCAGAGCTTCGAAAAGTTTATCTTCTGCCAGCATAGTAGCTTGGGCCAGCAATGGCAGCGCGGAAGCTCGACCTACCATGGCGGCTGCCCGAGCCACACTGATAGCTATCTCGGAAAGGCGGGCAATTTGTTCGCGTAGCAGCTCCTTGATACTGCCAGGCAAATGTCGTGCTGTCAGGGCAGTACGCGTCATCCAGCGACCGTGCTCGGCAACGATGACTCCACTCTCGCAGAGATGGCGTAGCGAAGATTCGATATAAAGCGGGCTACCCCCCGTTAACTTCACGAAGGACTCCAGGAAATCGGTCGCTATCTCGGAGCCACCGAGCATCGCCTGGACCATTTCCGTCACTTCTGGTTCATCGAGCGGAGCCAATTGTAATGCTGTCGTGTTAGCTGGCTGGCCACTGCGACTGGCTATCACTATCAGCAGCGGTCGCTCCGCCAGGTTTCGCTGCAGGTAAGCCAGTAATTTGCAGCTCATATCATCTGCCATGTGCCAATCGTCCAAGGTCAGAACCAGGCCGCTGACGCAGGCTTCGCTCACTAACTCGCCAAATGCCGCTCGCAGGCGATATTGTTCTTGATTTGGTTCCAGGTGCATGATTTCGCCGCCATCATCGAGCTCGGGTAAAAGACGAGCCAATACTCCACGCTGACGCGTAATCGAGCCAGGTGAGACCAGGGAAAGCAAGCCACGTAGCATCTCGATGAACGGCCCGTAGGGTGCACTGCCTTCTCTGACATGCCCGGCTAAAATTGGCACTTCCGCCATTTGGACTTGAAAACGAAATTCTTCTAGTAAACGGGTTTTACCGATACCTTGCTCGCCCACTAACCAGATGACATTTCCTTTGCCATTTTTTAGTCCGCTCAACTGTTCGCTCAAGAAAGTGATTTCACTTTGCCGGCCTACCAACGGGCTGCCCAGCAGGATGGCCCCGCCTTCATCGGCAGTGGCATCACCCAACGCGGCTGATAGTTCACCGACGCTTTGGAAGCGCGAGCGCGGGTCCTTTTCGAGTAGACGGAGAATGACATCTTCCAGCTCAACCGAAACGTGCGGTGCCAATGCCCGTAATGCGGGCACGTCGGCCTCCAGGTGAGCACGAATGACCGTCACGGGATCTTCCCCGGGGAAAGGTGGCACTCCAGCCAGCAAGTGATAAGCCAGTGCGCCGAAGCTGTATAGATCGGCACGCGCATCGATTCTGCCTCGCCGGGCGACTTCGGGAGCCATGTAGGCAATCGTCCCGCGAATGGTACCTCCTGACACCCCGGTGTCGACCATCAGGCCGAAATCCATCAGTTTGACCGTTCCATCAGGCTTGATGCGGATATTTTCCGGCTTGATGTCACAATGTACCAGTCCTTGACGGTGGATGTAGCCGAGGGCACGTGCCAGCTGGCGTGCCATATTTTGAAAATCTTCGGTCGGCAAGGGAAGCAGTTCGTCTAACCCTTTACCTGGCACGACTTCCATCGTGAAAAATGGCGTTCCATCAGCTAGTTGGCCGTAGTCGTAAACTTCTACCGTATTGGGATGGCGCAGCCGCGTCATGGTACGAAATTCTTGTTTGAAACGGAGAAGCGCTTCAGCTGCCTCGCCGCTAATTTTCGAGAGAACTTTCAATGCCAGCTGCCGCGCCAAGGCAGCGTCTTCCACCAGGAAGACGACTCCCATTCCACCTTCCCCCAAGGTGGATAGTACTTTGTAGCGGTTGGTGAGTTGTTCGATCATCTGGCGCCTTACGGCCAGTGCCTCCATCTCAAGCCTGCACCTTTGCGCGGCACTCAAGCGCGGAGGCTCTTTTCGCTGTGCAAAATACCAGGCCGGAGGGATTCTAGCATCCCTTCATACGGCTGACAAATGGGAGGGGTTTGCATAACTTATCAGACTTTGGCGCTAAAATCGCATGGGGGGATAACCGAGTCCCGAGGGAAAGGAACAACTGCACTTATCTGCTATGAATTCTTACCGTATTGGC
>JACQUT010000345.1 GCA_016267585.1 Cyanobacteria bacterium NC_groundwater_1444_Ag_S-0.65um_54_12 | reverse complement strand
CGATAAAGGCCAAGAATTCGATTCAGCTATTCAATTCTGGCTAGACTACTGGACTTCAAGGAGAATCCTACCAAGCGGTATCGATCCCTTGCTCATAAAGGCTCAGATCTCACTCGAATCTGGATTCAATCCTCTAGCTGAGCCACCGCAAAAGAAAGGCAAGATTCGGTCAGCCGCCGGGCTGATGCAAGTACTTTCCGGATCGTTAAGAGTTATGTCAGGAGCGCCAGACAAACGAAACTATCGAGAGATGGATTCATACCTCATCAGCCTGGATAGGAAGGACTTATTCGATCCAGTAGTGAATATCGCGGCTGGAATTCGGTGGCTGGCTCATAAGTATTCAAAGATTCCCAAGGGGAATCACAAGAATATCCGAAATATGATTAAGAACTACAACAGCTGGAACAAGGGAGGCGATACCTATGCAAAAAAAGTATTTTCTCGGTATGAGAAGTCCAAGTAGTGCTTCTTTGGCGGTTTCTGCTCTTCTGGTATTTGGGAACGCTCCTGCTCTTGCGAATGAAGATGGAATTCCTACGGAGAATACAACATTGCGTCTGCCAGATGGCCGATTTGTAAATCTTGAAAGACTAAGCCAGCATGAAACTCAAATGACATTGGAGAAGAGGACTGCGAGAGGCAGGAAAATTCTTTGGAAACGTGTATATGAACAAGAATATGATAGGCTTTGGGATGAAGCTTTTTTCGTTCCAATAAAGCCGAATCGCTACATTGTGGACTTGGATCGGAATGGCACTTGGGAAATTGGGATTGCGACCTATGACGGGGGAAATAGTCTCTATCGGTATGCGCTCATATTCTCTGTCAAGAAGGATGCGCTCGTCTTTTACGGTACCAGCCCGAAGCAGATCGACTTGGTAATGCCAACGAGCATCTTTCCGAAGTAGCGCGTTTAATTCCGCGGAAGTCCAAGGTGGTCTAGACCAGCAATTTCGACAGGTTACCAAGCGCATCGACTAGCTTCTCCAGTGAAGACAGCTGTTCTTCAACTGCCAGGCGTCGTCGGGACAGCACTAGCTCACTTTCGGACCATTGCCAATGTGCCAGTGCCGGTGTGCTGAGTTGCAAATCTGCCCAGAGAGCTCGTGCTAGCTGCAATATCACTCGCACTTTGCCTTGATCGGTTTTGATCGCTGCGATATGCAGATCCGTCGCTTTGAGCTTGAGTGCTACCAAGCGCAGCAAGTTACGTGCTGGAACAGCAGGCAGACCAAAGCGATCTCGCCATTCCGCAGTGAGGAGTTCCAGTTCATGTAACGAGGCCACTTGTGCTAAACGACGGTATTGTACCATCTTGTCACCTGGTGTCTCGAACCAGTCATCTGGCAAAAATGCTGCGACAGGTAGATCTATTGCCGCTGCTTCACGCGGTGCGACTTCCTGACCCAGGCCGGCAGCAATTGCTTCTTCTAGTAACTGCATGTAAGTATCGTAACCGACACTTAACAACTGGCCATGTTGCTCTGGCCCCAGAATATTTCCTACCCCCCGGATCTCCATATCGCGCAACGCGATCTGATAACCCGACCCCAGCGCGGTGTGCTGCTGAATGGCACTAAGCCGATCACGTGCTTCGGCAGTCAGTTCCTTACCATGAGCGTAGAAACAATAACAATAGGCTTTCAACTCCGATCGCCCTACCCGGCCGCGCAGCTGATACAGCTGCGCCAAGCCCAACTTGTCAGCATCGTGAATGATAATCGTGTTAGCGGAAGGAATGTCCAGACCCGATTCAATTATGGTGGTCGTCACGAGTATATCGTATTCTCGCGCCACGAAAGCCAACATGATTTCCTCTAGCTCGCTTTCTGGCATCTGGCCATGCGCCATGGCAACCCGTGATTGCGGGGCGATTTCTTGCACTGTAACACCCCAGCGGGCCAAATCTTCGACACGATTATGCAAAAAGAAAATCTGGCCACCACGCTCTAGCTCACGCAAAATAGCCGGTCGCGCAACCTCCGGGTCCCAAGATCCGACAAACGTTTTGACCGGATGGCGATTAGCTGGCGGGGTAGTGATGAGACTCATGTCGCGTGCTCCCGACAAAGCCAAGTAAAGCGTTCGGGGGATAGGAGTCGCTGACATCGATAGGACATCGACTTGCACTTTGAGCACTTTGAGTCGCTCTTTATGGTTTACACCGAAGCGGTGCTCCTCATCTACCACCAATAGTCCTAAATCCTTGAAATGAATATCTTTCGAGAGGAGACGATGAGTACCGACTACCAGATCGACCTCACCCAATGCCAGCTGGCGGAGTGTCTCCTTTTGCTGGCTAGGGGTTCGAAAACGCGAGAGCAAGGCAATTTTGATGGGATAGGGGGAAAAGCGCTCGCGAAACACCTGATAATGCTGCTGAGCTAGCAGCGTAGTCGGGGCCAAGACAGCTGCTTGTTTACCGCTTACTACCGCTTTAAAGACCGCACGAATAGCTACTTCTGTCTTGCCAAAACCCACATCGCCGCAAATAAGTCGATCCATGGGACGCGGCAATTCCATGTCGGCTTTGGTCTCTTCGATTGCCCGGAGCTGATCTACCGTTTCCTGATAAGGGAAAGCATCTTCCAGCTCGCGCTGCCAGCTAGTATCGGGTGAAAAGGTATAACCTGGCAAGGCAGCGCGCTTGGCGTAAAGCGCTATGAGGTCCTCTGCCAGTGTCTGGATGGATTTTCTTACGCGTTTCTTGACATTTTCCCACTCCGCACCGCCCATCTTGGAGAGCTTGGGTTGGCTAGCCTCCCCGCCTGAACGGTAACGGTGCAGCAGCCCTACCTGATCGACAGGGACATATAGCCGATCCTCACCTTGATAATGCACCAAGAGATATTCTTTCTCCTGATTATCCATACAAAGACGGCAAAGGCCCTGGTAACGGCCAATTCCATGCTTGGCATGCACAACGTAATCACCGGACCGCAGGTCTTCTATGCTGGTGATAGGTGTTCCAGCAAAAGCGGCTTTTTTGCTACGTATGGTCTTTTTCTGCCAGCCAAAGATCTCATAATCGGAGTAAACCGCCAGTCCCAGTGCTGGCCATTCAAAACCCGCCGCTAATGATTCGCGAAAGATCCAAACGCCACCGTAAGCATGCCGCAATTTATCCTTGGGCGGCGGCAGCTTGGCTCCAAAAGTGGCATGGCAGCCGTACTCATCTAGCAAGGCAAAAACCCTTTGCGGCTGGCTTGAGGCTATCACAATCCGCTGGCCCGACCGGGAACGCGTGGCGAGTTGTTTGGCAAGCTCGATAAACTGGTTGGGGAAAGCCGCAGCAGGTGGCGCCCACCAGAAATCTTCTGCGGTCGTCGGCTCCCCGGGCAGCAGTTCGATAACCTGGTGAGCAGCAATTGCGGTTGCCAGCTCAGATGCGGTAGCAAGCAACGAGACAGGCGCTGCCAAGAGAATACCAGCGGCAATACGCCTGTCACGTTCCGAGCTTTGAATAAGCAAATAATCAGCGAGCCGGCCAGCGCTCCCGGCCGGATCGAAGCGCAAGATCCTGGTTGCTGGCGGCAAATATTCTAGTAAGAGGGCGAGTTCATGAAAAAAGGGAGCATAGACCTCGCAACCCTCGAAAGTCTGAAATTGCCCTAAACGACCCAGCTGATCTTCAACCAAAGCAGCCAAGCGATCTGCTTGGGCCCGATGGCCCCAGCCACGTAGCTGACTCACCTGCTCTGCTGCTGCTGTCCGTACCCGCAAGCTGGCCTCATGCCAAGAAGCTGCTGGCAAGATGATTTCTCTAGCTGGCCAAGCTTCTGCCGCGACGATCATTTCTTGTGAACGCTGGGTAAGCGCATCGAAGGTCCGGAGGCTCTCGATGCGATCGCCAAACCATTCCGCGCGGAGCGGACGAGCGGATTGCAATGGCCAAAAGTCAAGGATGCCGCCTCGGCGGGAGAACTCTCCACGCTCGGTGACAGTCGAGGCCGGCCGTAAACCGATTTTGATCAGCTCTTGCGCCAACGAAGTAGGCGGTAGCGTGTCGCCGGCTTGCAGTCGTAGCGTTGCCTCTTTCCAGGCCAGCGGTGCGGGTACGCGTCCCGCCAGCGCCGTATTAGTCGTGACGACTCGATTTATCAGCCCTTGGCCCAGACCGGACAAAACCTCTTGTCGTTGCTGTACCAAGTCAGGTTCGGGGGATATTCCATGATAGGCTGACACTTCTATAGCAGGGAAGTAGGCGGTATCCACACCGTAAGCCACCAGATCCATGACAGCCTGCTTGGCGCTCCTGGCTTCCGGAAAAATCAGCAGCCAAGGCGGCGGCATGGCGGCAGCCACCAAGGTTGCTGCTGGTTCAGAGAGCCCACTTTGGCAGATATTTTGCCCGGCCGAAAGTTGTTGGAATTCCGGCGTGCCAGTGAGGTAAGTAAGGACGTCTTTTAGCGCGGCGTGAAGCGCCGGGGAAGAGTGGGGGCACTCATGCTCACGCCGCTCTAAATTTGCCACTAGCTCTGCCCTCCTTCTCGAGCGCGAAAAAATCAAAAATTAATCAAAAAATTATTAATAGCCACGAAATATCGTCCCTTGTCTTAATTTTTTACCATTATTTTTAGATTATGGCGATCTCAATGGGGTCGGTTGCGCGGGCGGAATCCGGCAGCGCGGAGGTTGGCAAAAAGCGTCCTCCTGCGAAATGTTCGGTCTGCAGGCGAGTCGGCAGTTGAGGGGGAGGCTGTCAAGATCGGCGCCTCTCGAAAAGCAACTACTTCATTCGACAGTCTGACTAATGAGGTAGTTGCTTTAATAATTTGTCCGCCAGGCGTAATGCCAGAGCCATTATGGTAATTTGCGGGTTTACCCCAGGGGAATCCGGCAAGACTGAAGCATCCGCGACATGAACTCTCTGGCTACCTATTATGGTCAAATCAGAGTTGACGACCCTGCCAATTCCTGCCGTTCCTTGCGGATGAAAAGCGCCAGCCAGCAGGCATTCTGGCCGGAAATCTTCTGGACGCAAGCCTGTGAGCTCAGAGACTTCGGTCAGTTCATTGGCAATGCCAAATGCGGGCAGCAATACTCGATCTGCACCAGCGGCCAGCCAGGCTTCAGCCAAGAGCAAGATGCCCCGACCGAGATCTCGTGCGTCTTCGGTATCCAAGTGATACCAGATCAGCGGTAGGTCACCCAGCAGGAAAACTTGCCCCCGGGAACGATCTTGAACGTACATTCCAAAGCTGGCTACTTGAGGATATTGTTCTAGCCACCAGCGAGCACGCTGCCCAGCTAACGATAGCATCTTGGCCGCGCTGCACGCCGGAACAAAAATTCCCTCGAAACTAATCCGCGGGAGCGTCGGATCACGATAGCCAAGTCCTTGCGGAATCCCCCGGTCGCCATTTACCGGTTCTGGAAAGTGCGCGAAAACTTTCACTGCCGGATGCACTTGCAATTGCTGCCCTGCCCGATACCAGGCACTACCAAGACGGTTCCACCAGATGAGGCCAGGCGTTCCTAGCGCACCAGCTGCCAGTACTAACTGGCGGCAGCGCAATCGCCTGTTACCCAGGGCGCCGCCAGTGTCAACCAGTACTAATTCTTTTCGTTCCTTGATCCGGATGGCCCGCGTCTGTGCTAGCAAAGTGCCGCCAGCAGCCATGGTGGCTGGCAGAAAAGCGCGATCAGTGCTCATCTTGGCTCCGGTACGGCAAACAAAACAGCAACGTCCGCTACCTTGGCAATGTGGTGCGCTACGCGGTAGTACATAGGTTCCGCTTCTACCCAGACGCTCCAATCCGCGTTCTAGCAAAAGGGCTGACGGGCCCAGCAGTGAACGCGGTGGAGTAGCTACACCAAGCAACTGTTCCGCCAGATCTAGCCATGGCTCCAGGGTGCCAGTCGAGAAATCGGTGCCTGCCAGCCGATCCCACTGTACCAAGCTTTCGGGCGCTGGACGCAAGCAAGTGCCGGAATTGATGGTCGTTGTTCCACCCACCGTGCTGCCAGCAAAGATGGGAAATAATCCTCCAGCAAGCGAGAATACGAAGCCCTGCTTCAGATAATAATGCTCTATGGCAGCAGCCGAGGTAGCTGGCGTCGCCAGTTGCCCAGCTTCGATTATCGCCACTCGTACTCCATTTTGTGCCAGTGACCAGGCTAACGGTGCCCCACCAGCCCCCGAACCGATTACCAGGACATCGAAATAGCTATCAGGCTCGCTAGACGAGCCGAAGATTACTGGAAAACCTCCGCTGGTCAGGATAACACTCTCTGCTCGGGAACCGGCAGATTGGGAGGTAGACTCCAGTAACGGATGATGCAACGGTAGTGGAGCTTGCTCGGGTACTAGCTGCTCTAGCAGCGGAAGTCGGAACAACAAGAAGCAGGCACGCACGATCGGTGACGGGTGATCAGCCAAAGCCACCTCTAGCTGCTCAAACTGGGAGTCGGTCAGTCTGCTGGCTCGGCCGAATTTGTTCAAGCCCAGCATGGGGCCCAACCATTCCACTAACCCGCTGGCCAGGGGATAAAGCCAGCGCTGAAAGCGCGGAAAGTGTGTCACCCGCTCACGTGCCGCACTCAATAGTGCGCCATGGGTTGGCGGTGCTACTCCTTGGTTTGTTAACCAGCGTTCGGGTAAGGTAGCAGATTCCTGCGGTCTAAATAGCGGTCTTGGTGACATAGGGCAGGCAAATCAGCATTCAGAGCGTGCTGGACTGCTCGGGCAAGACGCGATCCACCAGCTCGAAGGCGGCTGTTCCGTTAGCCACGAATTCACGATCGATTCCGTGCTTCGGGTCATGCAGCTTTAGCCGCACGGAGGCCAGTTTGCTATTGCGGCACCAAAGCCGGGAAGCATCAGTATCGGTATATTCGACGATCGCCAGCTGATCGTCAGCTGGTGCAATCACCTCACCCGCTAGACTGACTCCCCGGGCCTTGACAGCGAACACCCAGCGTCCAGCACCAAAAGTACTTCGTGCCATGGCCAGCTTGATAGACGAGCAAAAGCGATAGCACCTATGCTCCACCCATAACACGAATGACGATAGCGGCATGGTTGGCTTGCCGGCCAGGATGATGCGTGCTGATAAACCCTCGAACACCACGTTCGGTGCAGCTTCGAAAGTGTTGCAATGTGCCCAGGCCCAAGAATGCCCTTGCCTGGTCCCGCAAATGTGACCGATCATTCCCGGCGCTTCCGTCACTGTTACGGTACGATTTCCCACGCGAATCGTACCGCGAAAGCGCAGGTCGGCAAAAGGAGTCGTGTAGTGTGCCTTGGCCAAGCGCAACATTTTTACGGCCCAGGGGACGTGACAGAAGCGTCGACCGGAATCACGAAAGGTGAGATCCCATTCCAGAGCCTGCGCCCTGCCGGTTGCATAAGCCTTACCTAAGCGGTTAGGTCCCAGCAAGAATTGCGGAGGCGGTTCTTGCGTTTCCTCCAAGTTTTCGCTAGCCAGGGGTGAAGGAAGCTTGGATGGTAGTGCCAGCGCTTTGAGCTCATACCGATTCTTACCGGCTATTATCTTGGAACTGGTATCACTTTCCGTTTCGAACCAGATAGCCCAGGTAGCAGCTTCTTGAATAGCACCATCCAGCAAAGTATAGCGAAACCAGAAAGCTTGGGTCACGCTAACATTCAATTTGCCGAACCATACTTCGTAGAAGGGCCGTTGCCCACCATAAACT
>JACQUT010000344.1 GCA_016267585.1 Cyanobacteria bacterium NC_groundwater_1444_Ag_S-0.65um_54_12 | reverse complement strand
GGAACATTTCCACCTGATCCGTGATGCGAGCTCCGGCTGAATCTACCAGGTAAAGCAGCGGTACCCGGAGCCGCATCGCTGTTTCCTGGATACGAATGATTTTTTCTACCGTACGCGCTCCCCAGGATCCGGCCTTTACCGTGGAATCGTTCGCCATGACGCACACCGTTCGTCCGTGGATCTTGCCTGTTACTGTCACCACGCCGTCGGCTGGCAAATCGCCGGCCAGGCAATTAGCAAAGAGTGCATCCTCCAGTTCAGTATTTTCGTCAAGCAGTAACCGTAAACGTTCTCGAACAAAGAGCTTGTTGGCCTGACGAGCGGCCTCATGGTACTTGGGTGCTCCGCCGCTTTTGACCTTTTCGGTCTCGGCTTGCAATGCCTGCTCGTCGTGTTTGAACGCTAAGTGGGGTTTGATCTGGGTATCCATGCTCACGGGCTTTCCTCCATTGGCAGTCCGAAATAGTATTTTACCGGCCTTTAAACCAAGATTAGCTTCCGAATAACCGATTTTTTTGTCGTCCTCGCTATAAGATAATTACCAAAGCTTCCCGGACAAACAGAACAAGAAATCAACAAAAAAGCAAAAGATTTCCCACATAATAGCTGGTAATTTCCCAAGACCCTCCTCCTCCAGCGTCATCCCGCCTGCAAGGGCGGGATTGCGCTTTTTGTCGCATCTTTATTCGCCCCGATAAATAGGCTTACGCTTCTGCTGGAAAGCAGCCAGACCCTCCAGCCGATCTTTGGTAGGGATGATCACGTCGTAGGCACGTGATTCTAGCTGCAGCCCGGTCAGGAGATCAGTCTCGTAACCATAATTGATGGCCCACTTGGCCATTTCCAGGGCCAACGGGGCATTCTGGGCGATGTTCCGAGCAAGTTGGCGGGATTGCTGCGCGAGTTCCGCTGACGGCACCACCTTTTCTATCAAGCCAATCTCCGCGGCTTCAGCCGCCGCGATACGTCGGGCGGTGAAGATCAATTCCTTGGCGCGTCCTTTTCCCACCAGGCGTGGCAAGCGTTGCGTTCCACCGCCACCAGGGATAATACCCAGCGACGTTTCCGTCAATCCCAGCAGCGCAGTATCGGCAGCGATCCTGATATCGCAGGCCAGGGCCAGCTCGGTTCCTCCACCCAGTGCCAGACCGTTGATAGCGGCTATCACTGGTTTCGGGAAATCGGCGAGCCGGTCAGTCACTTCGCGAATGGTGGCGATAAAACGGCGAACTTGCTCCGGTGGCAAGGTGGCGCGTTCTTTCAGATCAGCACCGGCACAGAAGGCCTTTTCGCCGGCCCCGGTCAATATACATACTCGGAAATCGCCACTGCAGCGCAACTCCCCGAGAGTATGCCGAAGCGCTTCTAGCAGGTCAAAGTTCAAGGCGTTGGCTAGCTGCGGTCGTTGCAAGGTCAGGGTGCAGATTTGCTCAGAGATGTCGATCACTAGCTCACTGGTCTTGGCGGTTGTCGTCATAAGTTCACTCTCAAGGTGTGATGGTCACCAGGTCCTTACGGGTCAGCTCCGCTAGCTTGGCTTTGGCATAACGACTGGGGATCTCTATTTGCAGTACTTCCTGGCAAATCCAGCTGGTGATCGCCGTAAGTTCAGCTAGCTTGACTCCGGTCTCGATGCCCATGGACGTGAGCAGGTATACCAGATCATCGGTGGCCAGGTTGCCAGTGGCCCCAGGAGCGTAAGGGCAGCCTCCCAATCCGCCGATTGAAGTATCAAATATCTTTACACCGGATTGCAACGCTATCAAAGAATTGACCAGAGCGGTACCACGCGTGTCATGAAAATGGCAAGCGAAGCGTTCTGGCGGCAACTCGGCAAATAGCTCGGCTAGATAGCGCGCTACTTGCAAGGGCGTGCCCATGCCAGTGGTATCACCCAGCGAGATTTCTTCTACCCCCAGCGCCAGTAGCGAGCGAGCGATGTCGATGGTCTTGGCTATGGGAACTTCCCCTTCATAGGGACAGCCAAAGACCGTAGAAATATAAGCGCGTAAGCGGTTGCCATCGGCTCGGGCGCGCTGGCTCACCGCTTGAAAGCTCTCCAATGCCTGGGCAACGGACTTGTTGATGTTCTTTTGGCAGTGCGTCTCGGATGCGGAGAGAAAAAGCGCACAACTTGTCACACCAGCTTTGCTGGCGGCCTCATAGCCTTGCAGATTAGGCACCAGTGCGCTGTACTCTACTCCGGGCAACTTGCATACACCGGCCGCCACTTCGTTGGCATCAGCTAGCGCCGGGATCTGGCGCGGACTCACGAAAGCCGTCATCTCGATTTGCGAAAGTCCGGCCGCTGCCAACCGCTCTATTAAACTAATTTTGTCGGCGGACGAGACGTGCTTGCTCTCATTTTGCAGGCCATCACGCGGACCTACTTCGACAATTTTTACCGCCGAGGGC
This sequence comes from Cyanobacteria bacterium NC_groundwater_1444_Ag_S-0.65um_54_12, assembly GCA_016267585.1. Classification (GTDB taxonomy): domain Bacteria; phylum Cyanobacteriota; class Sericytochromatia; order S15B-MN24; family VGJW01; genus JACQUT01. The sequence continues at coordinate 1,092 of JACQUT010000344.1, read as the reverse complement.
AATACCAAAGGAATCATGCGAGCTCCAGAATAACTGAGCCTTCAGCTACAAAGTCGCCTGGCGTCACTTTGATATCGCGTACTGTGCCCGATTGATCGGATTGAATGAACATTTGCATCTTCATGGATTCCAGGCAAGCGACATCCTGTCCGGCGCTGACTTGCTCTCCCTCCTTTACCATGATATCGATGATCGTTCCGGCCATATGAGCTTTGATAGCTGACATAAAACTCCTCTTCGCAAGATCAAGGGATCTGACAATCGCACAAGTCAGTGACACCAGGGCGCCCGCACCGGAGCAGTCAGGCGAGTCAGAAAGTCGGTAGCAGTTCGCCCAGCGAGAAAATCAGGATGCTGGGCAATGCGTTTCAATGGTGCTAGATTGGTCTTGATCCCTGCTATTCGCACTTGTGCCAGGGCACTTTGCAGCTGTTGAATTGCCGCTGGACGATCGACATCCCAGACGATCAACTTGGCGAGCAATGGATCGTAAAACGGGCTGACAACGGTACCAGGTTCCAGGTAAGTGTCCACGCGCACCCCGGCTGGCCACGCCACCTCCTGGACTACGCCGGGGCAGGGCATCCCGGTTTCGGGATCTTCGGCGTAGATACGCACCTCTATGGCATGTCCACGCCGCTTGACGTCTTCTTGGCGCAGGTCGAGCTGCTGCCCAGCTGCGATTGCCAGTTGCCAGACTACCAGGTCCACGTCGGTGGTAAGCTCGGTTACCGGATGTTCTACCTGCAAGCGGGTATTCATCTCGAGAAAATAGTAACGCCCTGCTTCATCGAGCAAGAACTCGAGGGTGCCAGCGTTGCTATAGTCCAGCTGTCTTATGGCATGCAGCGCAACTTCTCCCATCTCTTGCCGCAGTGCCTCGCTGAGCGCTGGAGAGCCAGCTTCCTCTACCACCTTTTGATGGCGACGTTGGATGGAGCACTCGCGTTCACCCAGCTGGACGGCTTGGCCATGTTGATCTGCCAGCACCTGGATCTCGATGTGGCGCGGTCGAAGCAATGCCTTTTCCAGGTAAAGATCGCCGTTACCGAAGTAAGATCTGGCGCGGTTCGAGCATAGATTGAAAGCTCT
>JACQUT010000035.1 GCA_016267585.1 Cyanobacteria bacterium NC_groundwater_1444_Ag_S-0.65um_54_12 | reverse complement strand
GTATATTGATTATAAGCTTGAGCATGATAAGAAAATTCACCTTTTGTCCAATCAGCGACTGCTACCCAGTAATCAAGCTCACCCCAGCTTCGACTGCATTCTAGCAAAGCTTGTGCCAGATCGCTGACAAAGTCCTCGTTGATGATTTGATTACCATAGGCATTACGAAGGCTTAACCAAATATTTTCGTGATCGATAAAAAGTGCGCAACGCGCTATATGAGTCATTTTCCCCCAAAAATTAATCTCAAAAAACGATACGCATTTATTCTACCACTGAAGGGAGAATTTGCCTCGCTTGTGCGGTAAAGCCTAGGTTTGACCAGTTACTGAACCGTCTTTCAGGTAATCCAGTACTATCTGTTGCAGTATCTGCACGCCAATTGGCAGGGCTACCTCATCAAAGTCAAATTCTGGGCTGTGGTGCGGTCGATCAAGGTCACGTTCTGCGTTGGCCGAACCCAAAAAGAAATAGCAACCGGGCACTGCAGCAAGGTAGTAGGACATGTCTTCCCCTCCCATCGAAGGCTCGGCTGTTATTACACTTGCTGGCCCCAGGATCTTGTTTGCCGAATGTCTCACCAGTTCAGCCATGGAAGGATCGTTGATCGTTACCGGGTAAGTGTTGCTGTAATGAATTTCGCAGCTGGCACCCAGAGCTTCGCATACGCCCTGTACTATACGCTTGATTTGCCAGGGTAATTGCTGGCCAATTACTTTGGAGTAAGCTCGCACGGTTCCAGAAAGCTGCACTTCCGGTGCAATCACATTGTGGCGAAAACCGCCATTCACGGTACCGATGGTAATCACTGCCGATTCGAGCGGATCAACCATGCGCGAAACGATGCTCTGCAAAGCGATGATGACATGAGCGGCTACTAGCACGGCATCTACCGCCAAATGCGGCTTGGCTCCATGTCCGCCTTTGCCACGGATCACAATATCTAGCTGATCGGTCGCAGCCATGACCGGTCCGGCTCGCACCCCAACCTGTCCTACTGGTAAGCTGTTCCACAGGTGAAAGCCAACCGCGGCATCCACCCCAGGGTTGTTCAGGACACCGGCCTGAATCAAAGGTTCTGCTCCGCCGGGGCCCTCTTCGGCAGGCTGGAAAACTAATTTGACGTTGCCGGCAAAATCGTCACGCTTGGCCAACAATACCTGAGCTAACCCCAATAGAATTGCCACATGACCATCATGGCCACAGGCATGCATCATTCCTTCGTGCTTTGAACTATAGGGAACACCGGTAGCCTCTCGAATCGGCAACGCATCCATATCAGCCCGCACCAGCAGTGTCCGGCCAGGTCTGGCTCCAGTTATCACTGCTACGACACCGGTCTTGGCCATGCCGGTTTGCACTGCCAGGCCCATATTTGTTAATTTGTCCGCTATCAGCTTGGCAGTCCGCCACTCTTCGAAACCAGCTTCCGGGTACTCGTGAAGCGCACGGCGAATAGCTATCAGTTCAGGCGCGATCGCCCGAATAGCTGGTTCAAGCGGAGCGATAGTTTCCATGTGGCGGTTCGGAACTCCTTTGGCATTACTTGTGAGCACACTCTGGTGTATGATTCCGCATAGCTTGTCATTCCTAACTGTGTAGTACCAGACGGCTTTGCCGGTCGAAATGAGATACTGATGCTCGAATACTTTTCCGCTAGAGCTATCGAAGCCATCCAATTAGCCCAAGAAGAGGCTCGCCGCTTGGAGTTCAGTCAGATAAACAGTGCGCACCTGGTGCTGGGTCTATCAGCTGAGGGAAATGGCGTCGCCGCCAGGGCCTTGCGGGCAGTAGGGTTTGATTTGCGACGCGGGAGAGCGACGGCGGAGCGGCGTTGGGGACGTGGCTATGAGCGCACGGAGACAATAATTCCGGCGCCAGAGGCCAAAGAAATCTTCGAAGCAGCAATGGCCATCGCCGAACAAACAGCACCCTTGCTGGTAGATACTCAAGATCTTTTGCGTGCCATTCTGGCTCAACTACAAGGGCGCGGAGTAGAGCTGCTGCTGGAAGCTGGCATCTCTCCAGAAGAACTATTACGGCAGCTCATGTCAGAGCGCAATCAGGATCTGGCTGGCTTGGTGCCAGCCTGCACTGAACCTGTTACTCCGCCCAAACACTTCCATCCGCGCTTGCTTTCATCCCTGGCGGGACAAGTTCTAGAAAAAGCCAAAGAGCTGACGCGCGAATTCGGTCATAGTATCGTGGGCACCGAACAGGTGTTAATAAGCTTGCTAACGATGGAAGACGGAACAGCAAGTCGGATTCTTCGGCAAAATGGGTTAAATAGGCTGGAAGTCGAGGCAATCGCTCATCGTGTCATCGGTCGTGGTTCCGGCTGTCTGGCTATTCCAGTCAATTCTCGCTGGGTTAACAAAACCCTGGAGGGCGCCTGGCAGACTGCTAGACGCTTCGGGCATGAGCAGATTGGCACGCTTCATTTGTTGTTGGGACTGCTGCAACTCGATGCGGGTGGCGCCCTGCATCTCATGGACCTGCTCAAGGTCAATCTATCAGCTATCCAGCTAGACGCAGAACAGTATTTCGCCGAGAGTTCCCCACGGGCGTGGGGGTGAACCGAATAGCCTTGTGAAAGAAGGAGGCCTGCTCCCCTTATGAAAATTTTCGCCTTTTTAGCGACGTTAGCGCTGACGACAACCATGGCTATGCCAGCTTGGGCTACCACCTTCAAAGTCGGACTGGTAACCGATACTGGTGGGCTCAATGATGGTAGCTTCAACTACCTGGCTTCTCAAGGCCTGGCAAGAGCCAAGAAGACCTTGAAGGTAAAAACCAGCATTATCGAGTCGAAACAGTTTACCGATTACGAGAAAAATCTCTCGCAGTTTGCAGCAGCGCACTATGACATGGTCATCAGCGTAGGCTTCATGATGGGCGATGCTACCCAGAAGGTGGCTAGTCGCTTCTCTGGAACTAATTTCGCTATTATCGACTTCAGTTATCCCAAAGTGCTTCCCAATATCATAGGCGTTACCTTCGCTGAAGAACAGGCTGGTTACTTGGCTGGAGCTTTAGCTGCCATGCAATCTCGTACCGGGACGATTGGTTTTGTAGGTGGAATGGACGTACCGGTCATCCATCGCTTCAAAATTGGCTACGAAGCCGGCGGAAAGGCAGCAAACCCCAAGATCAATTTCCTGTCCGGTTACACCGGCAATTTTGATGATCCTGCCAAAGGCCGTGAAGTTGCCACAGCTCAGTACCAACATGGAGCCGATATTGTATTCCACGCGTCAGGACGTTGTGGCCTGGGGGTAATTGATGCCGCCAAAGCAGCCAATCAACTAGCGATTGGTGTAGATGCCGATCAACACAGCATTGCTCCCGACCATGTATTGTCGAGTGCACTCAAGCGCGTTGATTTAGCGGTTTATCAG
>JACQUT010000358.1 GCA_016267585.1 Cyanobacteria bacterium NC_groundwater_1444_Ag_S-0.65um_54_12 | reverse complement strand
GGCATGTCGGAGCGTGCCCTGCTCTTGGGTGGGGCGCTTACCGTATGGTCGAAGGAAGGCCATGGTACCCGTATAGCATTTAACCTTCCCTTGAACGTAGAGCGACAAAATGAACAAGACTATTCGCCTGATAATCGTGGATGACCATTCCTTGGTGCGCGAAGGGTTGCGCCTGTTACTTGCCACGCAACCCGATCTAGAGGTGATAGGCGAGGCCGCTGACGGACCAGCAGCATTGGAACAGGTCAGGTTGCGGCAGCCACCAGCTATCGTATTGATGGATATCAATCTGCCGGGCATGAATGGTATCGAAGCCACCCGACGCATCATGGCAGCAGATCTCGGCATCCGAGTACTGGGTCTCACCATGCATGATAGCCCGGAATATTTTTTCCGAATGCTAGAGGCTGGGGCATCTGGTTTTGTGCTAAAAGGTGCCACTTCGGCAGAATTGATTGCGGCCATCCGCTCCGTTCATGAAGGCGGAGTCTATCTATCGGCTGGTGTTGCCAACCTGATAGGTGGTGATTATCTCCAGCAGCATAACAAAATACCCAAATTAGCTGGTGCTGGGCTCACCAGCCGAGAAATAGAGATTTTGCAACTATTTAGCTCTGCCCTCACCAATCAACAAGTGGCAGAAAAGCTGCGATTGAGCATTCATACCGTTCAAGCTCATCGTGCCAATATCATGCGTAAATTGGGATTAGCTAATCGCCATCAATTGCTAAGTTACGCCATGCAAAAGGGCTATTTGCCAGTACCTTGAAGGAATAGACACCACCACGGTTCTCCGTGGTGGTGTCTCGCGAAAGGAGTCCTGTTCTAGATCAAGCTAGCTTGATCAGGCCTTGGAAATCCTGACGCAATTCTCCTTGTGTAAGGCTTGTCCGGAGAGCGGATCCGACTTGGTTGGACGCAAGACGGCATCGGAAGTCCCTTTACCTTTGGCAATGCGTCCCATCGCCGTATGCCCGAACCCATGCTGGAATCCTACGACTTCGGGATGAATGCGCCGCGTGATCTTGACCTTGCCAACCACCGCACCATATGGTGACTCGAGCTTGACGCTATCGCCATCTGCCAGCCCGAGCTTCTCGGCAGCATCGGGATGGATTGCCAAGGGATTATCGCCCTTGAGCTCGGCCAGGTAGGCATTATTTTGCGTACGCGTATGGGTGTGCGTCGCTTCCTTCCAGTTAATGAGATAGAAGGGATACTCCGGAGTCGGCAGCCATTCGCGCGATTCATACGCTGGTAACGGGTCTACTGGCTTGCCGTTGGCATCCTTCTTTTCAGCTAATTCCACAGATACGAATTCCACCTTGCCACTCTTGGTGAAGAAGCCGCGCACTGGCTTGCCACCGAATACCGTACCGATCCGCTTTCCCTTTTTGTCCTTGGGTTTATCGAGAATCGGTGTACCCTCGGCCGTAGGGGCACCATCAAAGAAGGCATCCTTCAACTTCTCGGGTTTCAGTTCGGAGGCATACTTTTCGTACTTGGTTCCCTTCTGGTCTATCCAGACCGCTCCGGGCAATTTCTTGAGATCCGCTAATGATATCTTGGGCTCACCCTCGAGGAGCTCTTTGGAAAGAACTTCCTCGTACCATCTGGTAAGGTCCTCGATCGGTTGACCGCTGACCGCGCCAATTTTGAAATATTCTTGCCCTTCATGGGTCTTGAGGCCCAGACGCCGGCCCAGCGCGGCCACTACCTCATATTCCGCTGGCTGGCCGAATAACGGCTTCACTACCGGCTGCCGTAAAGCTAACACCGGCCAGGTCACCCAGTGGTTATTCAGGTCGTAGCGCTCGAGGTAGGTGGTCCCCGGCAAGACATAATCAGCCATCATGGCCGTCTCGCTTAGCATGGTGTCGATCACTACCACCGTCTCTAGCTTGGCCAGCGCCTTGACAATGGTCTCGGTCCCGGGCAGCGACATCATTAAATTCTGGAAGACGATCATCGCCATCTTGGGCTGGTACGGCCCTTTACCCTCGGCCAGGTTGACAAAGGACTGGGTGTATACCCCTGATTTGTGCGAGATCGGGTATCTTTTCAGCTCATCGAAGCGTGGCTGCTCCAGGGTATGTTCTGCCGACGCCTCAGCATTGATATGGATATGCTTGTTGCCCTTTTTGTTGGGCATCAGCATCGTTCCCGGCCGATCCATACCGCCGACCAGTGCGGCCAGCATGGCAATGGCCCTGCCACCCTGCACGCCGTTCGAGTGCTGACCGGGGCCACTCCACACATCGACGATCGCCGGCTTGGTAGTAGCCAGCTCGCGCGCCAACCGCACTATCGTCTTGGCTGGTATCGAAGTGATCTCCTCTGCCCACTGCGGTGTCTTGTCCTTCACGAAAGCCGCGTACTCCGCGAAGCCTACTGTCCAGTTCGTGACGAAGTCCTTGTCATAAAGGCTCTCGCCAATGATTACATGGGCCATGGCCAATGCCAGCGCACCATCGGTAGCTGGCCGGATCGGCACCCATTCCTGCGCCTTGGTGGCCGTGTCGGACATGTAAGGATCCACCACCACCATCCGTGCGCCTCGCTCGATGGCTCGCGTGATGATGCGCGGCAGATGGACCCACTTGATCGCCGAGGTCGGGTTCCAGCCAAAAAGCAGGATGTATTTGGAGTTCAGGAAGTCCGCCAGCGGTCGCTCATCGCCCATCACCATCTTGAAAGACGCTTTGCGTGCCACGTCACACACGTTAGAGTGGTTGCTGTAGTTCGGCGATCCATAAAGTTCCATGAAGTCGCCCTGGATATGCGTAAATGAATGGTCTTCGCTGAACCACAGCAGCTTGTGCGCCTCGCCGGCATCGCGCATGGTCTTCAGCTTGGCTGCGATCTCATCGAGCGCTTGCTCCCACGAAATCTCTTCCCACTTGGGATCGGCGCCGATTGAACGATCCGGATTAGTACGCTTCAAGGGTTTCTTGACGCGATCCGGATCGTATAGCTGCTGGATGCCGGAGTTCCCTTTCGGACAAATTGCTCCGCCTTCTTTACAGCCGTAGTCCACCGTATAACCGTCGAAGAAGTCGGTGGACACGTTGCCATAATTGTTCGGGTTCCAGTGATTGGGTTCGATCTTCACGACCTTGCCATCCACCACTTGGGCCAAGATACCTGATTGTCCACCGCACATGTTGCAGCAAGAAGCGATCCACTCGCCAGCCTCGCGGCCCCACTGCTTGATGCCTTCGTCATTGACCGCTAGACCACGTGCCCGGGAGCCCATGGTAGCGCAGCCCGTAAGGCTTGCCGCCATACCGGTAGCGGCAGCCACCGTCGCGCCAGCGCCTTGCAGGAACTTCCGCCGGCCTAGCTTTTCATCGAATATGTACATCGGAATACTCCTTGCCTCTCACACGCCGCGCAGCGCCGGCTCGGCCGTCTCTGCCGTCGGTTTATACTTGGGTAAATACATCTCACCTATGCCAAAGAGCACCAATCCCAAGCCAATGACGCCAGCTGCCAAGAGCCATTCCGTAGCACTTGGCGCATACATGGAATTCATGCGCAGCGAATACAAGGCACTGTCTAACCCTGGCAACAGCTCGGCGGCTTGTCCCGGAATGACGATGTTCAACCGGGTACCGGCAAACCCTGCGGCCACGAGCAAGCCCGCAAAAGCGACCATCCCCGGTTCGTCGCGAAAAGCGAACAACAGCAGCGCTGGTGCCACCATGCCCAGGCCAACTTGCCAGAACCAGAACACTTGCCAGTAAGGACCGGAAAAGATCAACTCGAACGGCTTCACATGACCCGGTATGCCTGAGCGTAGCGCTACCATGAACTCCGCTATTTCAAAGAGCGCATAGATCGCCAACATGCCTAGCACCAATTTTCCGAGTGACACCATGGTATCCCGGTATTTGCTCATGCCCTCTTGGAAGATGGCTGCCACTATTGCCAGTAAGCCGCCGCCACTAAGTAGCGCTCCGAGCAAGAACATCAGAGGAAAGAGTCCGGTATTCCAGAGCGGACGTGCCATCACGACGCCGAACAGGGTTCCGACTCCGCCGTGGAACATGATGGCCAGCGGAACGCCGATAGTGCCTAACAGCTTCACGCGTTTGCGATCCAGCGCCCAGGCGGTCTCTGAAAGATCATTAGAGCCCAGGCTGAAAAAGCTATAAATACTACCCCGCAAGCCAGGCTCGCGCGCTCCTTTTACCAGATCATGGCGCAACAAGAAATACATCTCGAAAAGCAGCAGGACGAAATACGCCGAATACAGCCAGATCATCCATGCCATCGGTGATTTGAAGTTCGGGAAAAGCATTACATTGCTCGCTCGCCACATGTGGCCGATATCGGGCCAGATGAAGAGCAACGCCATTATGAGCGTCACCAGAGCCGTGAATACCGAAAGCCTTCCGATCGCCTCGAAGCGCTTGACCCCGAAAACATATACCAATGACGAGATCAAGAACGCTCCGGCTGAAAGGCCGATGCAATAAATATATCCGGCCACCCAGAGTCCCCAGGGCACCACCTGACCATAGTTGGCATGCAGGTGTCCGGCGGTCAGGCGATCTACCCAGCCACAGAGCCCGAGGATCAACAGGATCACGCCGGAGACCCAAAAGAGTGTCTTGATAGCAGAATTACTTGTTGTCTCCATTGCTCACCTCATAGCAGGTAGTGGACGTTGGG
>JACQUT010000342.1 GCA_016267585.1 Cyanobacteria bacterium NC_groundwater_1444_Ag_S-0.65um_54_12 | reverse complement strand
GGGTACCGGTTTAGCATCTTATGGCATCTATCGCGCTGCCAAGACCGCTGACTACTACCGGAAAGGCGAAGCGGGCAAGCTGATCGCCAACGGTTATCTGACAGCCGGGTCCGTACTCGGCGGTCTGACGCTGGTTGGCGGGTTCGCCGGTGGAGCGCCAGTAGCGAATATAATAGACAAGGTGGCTGCCGCGGTCGGCAGGAATCCCTTGCTGACCGCCGGAGCCCTCGTGACGGCTGGTGCCGGTACGTACTTGTATCTCAAGGCTTACGGGCCCACGCCAGCATCAGAACTTCCGCGGAACCGGGCCAGGAACGCTACGGCAAAAACCCACGCGCTGCCCGGATTGTCAGCCGCTCCGCGGTGACCAATCGGACCAGTTCCCGAGTCTCGGTGGAGAGTTCGATTCCGGAAATCTCTTGTAATGCCCGGTCGGCTAATTGTCCCACCCTGAGGGCATCTTCATTGCGCTCCTGCATGGCCAAAGCCACCATCTTGACACGGTATGCCAGTTCTAGCGCCGGCTCCATGGCCAGCAGGGCTTCGGCTAACTCCTCGAGCTTTTGCCATTCATCATTGGCGGCAAAATGAGCGAAGAGATCCTCATAGGCTTCGATTAACAGGCGACGTAAATTCTCTCGTTCTATTTGACACCAGGTAAGATCCGGGAATTCTTCCAAAAAAGGACCGCGATAAAGCGCCACGGCCTTGGATAACAACGCCAAGCGTTCGTTCGCATTGCCAGCGTACCCACGAGCTTGCTGGATGCAGCGGCGAAAATCCGCTGCATCGAAACTGGCATCCACGCCACGGTTAAGCAGATAACGACCTTCCTGAAAGAGAATGAAGCGTGAACTGCTGCCCTTTTCGGCATTGGGCTCCAACGTTTGCCTAAGACGCGTGATAATCACGTGCAAGGTCGAACGTTCCATGTCTTCGCGCGGATAGAGTAACTCGATCAAGGCTTCTTTGGTCGCTCCGGACGGATGGCAGAGCAGATAGGCCAGTACCACCTTGGCTTTGTGGCTGCGCCAGTTGCGGCTGGGAATAAGCTGACCCTCTACCCACACCTCGAAGGCACCCAAGCAGTGCGCCATTATGGCAGAGCCAGTCACCACCGCTTCCTGGCGCGGTGCAGTGAGTTCTGCCGGCAAAGGATAGCCATGGCTGGCGGCTACCTTGGCGATTTTTTCGCGGCAAACCGCGGCTTGCTCTTTGTTGCCTCGCGCTAGCTGCAAAGCCAACTGCAAACGGGCGATATGTAAAGAATGATAAGGGTTAGGGCGTTGCACCAGATGATCGGATGCTTGCGCCAGCAGACTTTCTGCCTCTGGCAATTGTCCTAGCTGGAGATAGATCTCTACCTGCAAGAGCGCAGCCTCGAGCATTTCTGGATCGGTAAGGCTATGGCCGGAGACATCGAGGGCACGCTCGATACTCAAGGCGGCCAGTTTGGGAGCGGATTGCTTCAGGAACAGCTCGGCTAAACGGAGTTGAGAAAAGGTCTGCGAGATACGATCGCCCGCCTGCATCGCCTCCAGCAAAGAAGACTCGATGAACTCTCGCGCTTTAGCCAAATCACCTTGCTGCAAGTTGAGCAAGCCCAGGGTGCGCAGCAAAAATGCCCGATCACGCTTGGCCACGCTGCGTTCAGCGATAGACATCCCTTTTTCGACAGCTTTTCTGGCTTCGGCTGGCTGACCAAGATAGCTGTAGCACAAAGCCAGGTTGTTATAGGTCAATGGCAAGGGCAACAAAGCAACTGCTTGGGCGCGGCGAATAGCTTCTTGATAGCACGAGATCGCGCGTTCGAACTCACCTTGATTCGAATGGGCCAATCCTAGATTGTGGAGTACCGGTATTTCCCCGTTAATGTCTTCTTCCTCGCGATAAAGCGCCAACGCTTTGCGAAAACTATGGTTGGCCTCGACCAGGGAGTGGCGATAAAGGTAGTACATTCCCAGGACATTCCAGCAAAAGGCGATAGTTCCGCGTTCATTGGGCGGTAGCAATTCCAGAGCATGCTTGGCGTAGGTATATTGCCGTTCTACCTCTCCCCGGGCGCCGCATGTCGCAGCCAAGCTAGCGGCAATCCGACCGGTGCAGCGGCAATCATCTCGTGATCGCGCCATTTCCTCGGCAGCGTGAAGTTGTTCCAGGCCCTTGGCCAGATTGCCCTCACGACGGTTCACCTCGCCTTCCAGATAGCGCAACCAGGGCGATCGTTCTAGCCATGCCGTCGGGAAGGCACTCAACATGTTGCGGATAGTTACCAGATGCCTGGCCTTGAATAGCGCAGGGCAATGCTCTACCAGACGGGATTCAGCCTGCTCCCAATCACCCGCTATTTGCAAGAGACGAACGGCATCCTCGGGGGTAGCGGCGCTTGACCAGGCCAAACGATGAAAAAGATCGTCCCGTGCCTCGGCTGGCCAGCGGGTAAGCACTTCATGTTGCAGAAACTCGCGAAAAATGGGATGAAAGGCCAGAGAGCCAGCGATGCGCGTCACGAAGATCGCCTGGGCTTCCAGAGCATTCAAGAAAGCATCCGTGCCGCTGCCCAAGAGTGGCCGACAGAGCATTGCATCGAGGCGCGGCAAAAAAGCACAGAGCATCAGCTGGTGCTGGAATTCTTCCGGCAAGCGTTCTAGCAGCTCTTCCGCCAAAAAATCATAGAGCAAAGCCGGATGCTCGAGGCGCCGATCTAGATCAGCAGTTCCGCCCGCCAGAGCATGAATCACACCGGTAGCCCAACCCTGCGTTCTTTCCCAGATCCGTTCTATTACTTCCGGATCGGGCGATGCGGCTGGCATGAGTCTCAGCAGCTGCTCGACCTCGGCGACCGTGAAAGCCAGAGCGCTTTCCGGAAGTTCCACTATCTGGCCGCGCAGCCGATGATGGGCTAATTTGATGGCCGGTAAGGCACGACCAGCAATAATTAGCTGCGAGCCCTCCGGGAAATAGCGCACCAGCGCAGCTATCCCCTCTGCAACGATCGGTTCATTGAGCAAGTGCTGAATATCGTCGAGGATCAGCACCATAGAGTCGCTAATGGCTGCCAGATCATCGCACAATAGCCCCATTGCTTGCGCTAAGCCCTGTCGTCCCAGCGTACCGATCAATTCGGCCGCTTGGGTCGGAAGAGTCGGAAAAAGCTGTCGCAATCCCGTAACCAGACGCTCGAAATAGACTACCGGATCATGGCGATCCGGCATGAAACTTAGCCAAAACACGCTCCGCTCTACTTTGCGAGCATATTGGGCCAGTAGCGTGGTCTTGCCAGATCCGGGCCCACCAATAACCAGCGTCAAACGTTTATGCGGCTGTAGGCCTGCTTTGACATGCTCTAGCAGCCGATCACGCGGCAAGTGATGCTCAGGCAGATCGGGAAACATCATAGTGAACGGATAGCTGGCCGTGGCCATGGTCTAGCAAAAAGAATTCGTGGAACCAGGCCAATATTAACATCCCCGGGCAAATACTGCTCTGGCGGCCACTCTATCGAGCGACCGCCCTTATGCCAGTTACCCTCGCTTAATTGATCTTGATCGATTCGGTAGCGCCATTGGCGTAAGTGACTAGCACTTGATCCTGTCCAGTGGCCTGCAAGCTAGCGTAGTGAGTTCCGCGCGCATCGCGAATTTGGCCATTCTCGAAGACTTGATTGGTCCCGTAATGGAATTCCAGCACGACACCGTCGAGATTGCGAACAATCATGGTGGCACGCTCCACGGTAATACTGTCAGACGCCAGAGCGACCTGACGTTCGAAATTGATGGGAGTACGATTGGCATCTGACATGATCATAGTGCCCTTCAGCTTGAAAGCTTTCAGGTCTGACGCGCGCGTCGTGACCTGCTGCAAAACCATGCCATCTGGCCAAACTTGCTGTTCATCTTCTAGCAGCGGAATATCGTCGCGTCCTGGTTGCGGCAAGTAATTGGACATGATCTTCTTGATCACGAGCGGTTGGCCATTCAAAGAAGGAACATCGCGCGTATCGAACCGCAGCTCACGGCTAATCCAGGTCTGCTTCCACTCACGCTCTTTGTTGCCATCCTGTGCCGGGAAAAATACCCGGCTAATTGAAACACTTCCGCGGAGCGGGAATGGTACCTGAATGAATTCCAGCTGTCCGCGCATGGCCATGGTACCGGACGGAGCATCGATGGGCGGGGTGCCAGTAGCCTCGACCGTTATGCGCAAATGATTGATCACGTCTTCGTCCGGAACATTGAACGACCCGGTAGCGGTAGCCTGGTTGCGCGAGCGCGTTTCTAGCATGCGAAAATGCGATGAGTCTTCCAGTAAACCGTAATTCCAGTTGCCGTTGCTCGAGCTGGCTTCGTTGACCATCAACAGATCGGAGAACAATGCCATTACCCGGTAGCTCTTGGGCTGGTTAGCGGACAACCGATAGCCATCGGACCGATCCTTCAACAAGGCGCGTTGGGCTATTTGAACGACTCCTCTATCGCCTGCTGCCGGAACACCTTTATCAGCGATCTTGGCGTCAGTTTCATTTATGATAGTTCTCTTGTCGACTTGTTCACTGGTTTTGGTATTGTCAGTCAAGGTTGTCCCGCTGCCATTAGCTTTGGTAGCGGTCTGGGATGCCGTCGGCGCCACCTGCTGCAAACCACTGGTATCACAACCTGCCAACAAGGTCAGCGCTGCCGCCAGGCGTAGGAACCGCCCTGAAACTTTGTGCTGTTTGCCTGTCGCTTGGTAAAACACTAGACACCTCGCTTCTTCTCGACTTCCTTATTCCCAGGAAGAATGCAACCTTCTCGATAATTCCAGTAAAACACAAGCTCACTAACGAGAGCATAACGGCCCAGCGCATTATTTGCTGATCTTGCGAATCACGTCAGTAGACGGTTTTCCGGGCTCATCCGGCGAATGATCCAGTACGTATAAATTGCCCAGCCGATCCACGGTCAGGTAAGTGGGATTATGAAACTTGGCCAGTTGCCCGGGACCATCCAGCACACCGTCTTGACCACTGCCTGCCACCAGGAAAACCGATCCATCGGGCGATATGCGGCGCACCCGCTTGGAGTGCGGATCGGTGATGAACATGTTTCCTGCGAAATCGGCGGCAATCGATTCCGGTGCGCCAAACCGCGAATAAGCTCCGCGACCGTTACGATAAAGCTGCTCGCCTGGCTTGCCGGCCGCGGTGGTGACCGTACCGTCCAGGCCGAGCCGCCGCAAGCAGTTATTGCCCAGGTCCGCAACATACACTGCACCGTCGGGGCCCAGCGTAAGGCTGGCAGGATAGGAAAAGCGAGCCGTGGTCCCTTTGCTATCCTGGTAGCCGGCTTGCAGCGGCGCGCCAGCAAATACTTCTGATTCTGGCGCTATGCGCAGTTGCCTGATAACGACTTGATAATCACGCAAAGCCAGATAAATAGCGCCATTGCTGTCAACGACGAAGCGCCCGGGAACCTCTGGCAATCGTATCTCGTTAAGTTTGAAAAGCCCTCCTTCACGTGGTTTCATTTCGCCGCTTCCATAAAACGCCTCCAGCTGGAGGGTAGCCGAATTGGGTGCCAGGGCATATAGATCGCCCTGCGGCGAGAACGTCAGCATGACCGGATTGCGGATCCCGGCTGGCAAGACCGCAAACAGCTCTGCCTTGCCCTCCGGGGTAAAGCGGATGATGGGTATGCGGCCAGTATCACCACTCAGTGTCCTGGCCAGCGGGCTTGCGAGGGCAATTGGCAAATATACATTGCCATTGGAATCCACTTCGAAAGTTCCGGCAGAAAGAATCGAACGCTGGCCCGGGGCTAGCAAACCTGCCGCGGCCATATTATCGGAGTCCAGTAACTTGCTCACCTGCCAGCCGTCCGAAGGCTTGGATATCTCGGTCGCCAAACTATCCACCTTTTGGCGCAGCTCGGGAACGTCTAGCACCAGCTGATCGAAAGCGGCCAGAATGTCGCGGGAGTCGGTTGCCATGTAAGGAATATTCTCTTTGCCAAGAGCCGATTGGAGCTGGCTTAGCACTGATTCGTAAGCAGCCTGGGATAGTTTGCCAGCGGCCAGCAGTTGCTGTTTCATGAGTTGACGTAACTTCGCGGCCACTAGCGTGCTCGAAGCATCGACCTCTACCGTCGAGCTAGCTACCTCGCTTTTAGCTGCCATGGCGTAAAATTCGAAATTCTTGTTAGCCGAGAATTTAGCTTTGACAAAGTAGGTCTCGCTGCCCTGCGGCCAAGTTTTGAACGTGAAATTACCCTGGGCGTCGGTATGTACCGTCTCGTTACTCACCAGGTCGCCGGCAGCGTTCACCAGAGAAATTTCCGCTGCGGCCTGCGGCGCTTGAGTCAGCCCTGACACCGTGAATGGCGCACGGAAGAAAGCTCCGCCACCAGTTTCAATCAGGCCCATGGAATTGTTAGAGATCAAGGTAGCATCAGGAACCTTGAGCGTACCGCTCAAGCCGGCACTGTAATTCGATACAATCGCTGAATCGCCAGGTAAAGGTGTTGGATCACCCGTCACTAATATTGGATCACCCATCACCACTATTGGGACCTTGGACGCATTCACTAACTTTCCTGGTGAAGCGACATTGCAAGCCGCTAACATTACTGAGAGGCCTACCAGCGGTAATATCCGGCCGCCCTGGGTACGGGTACGGCCAACCATTCGTTCGTTAAACATCTTGCCCTACCTTTGCTCAGCTAAAGACCGCCGGATTGGTTATCAGCAGTTATCTCTTACCCGGATGGCTTTGCTGTTCATCAGCAAATAGCCACATTCTGCCAGCAATTGGCCGCAAAGCTGCGAATTACTGCAATCATGGCGATCCCTTGTCCTCCATACCGAAGATATTATCTGACCAGCGCTTTCCTGATGCTTTCCTGGTATGGCAGGCTTGATCGACTAACATTATGGCGTAATCATTTCGGGAAAGAGTTTGGAAAGCGCTAAACCGTATGCCATTCGTGGATGGAAAAATGGCTCGGCTGACACGGTTTGGAATAACCCAAGCGAGCTAACGGAAAAAGGAGGGTCTCATGCCAGTAATTATCGCCCCCGATCAGCGGCAAGCGGTGGGAAGCCTGCTCAGCAACTGTGCAGCGCGCATCTACAAAGGAGTTCAGGATAGCTCTCTCACCTCGGGCGAATCGCAGAACTTGACGCGGGTATTGAACGAAATTGCCGCCAAGCTAGAAAAGGCAAGCCGAGATGGAATCGACGAAGCCGAGTACGCCAGCCTGCTAGGTGATGTCAGCGGGCTTAGCAGAGGAGTACATGACCAGCGCACGAATTCCCAGGGAAGCAATGCCTGGTATGACAACACGACTTCCGAGGATTTAGGCAGCGCTGAAAAATCCGCCGTTCTTGGAGTTGCCGTGGGTAACTTGAAAGGCCGTCTCGTCGCCGGCATCATGAGCGGTAAAATCAATCCGGTCGAGCAAGCTCAGCTAGAGAGTCGCATCCGTGATCTGGAAAGCAGGATTCAAAATCAAAAAACCAGCGGCGGAGCCTTATTGGGCATAGACGAAACCGAATTTACTTCTGACCTGGGCGACATCAGCAGCATTAGCCAGG
>JACQUT010000349.1 GCA_016267585.1 Cyanobacteria bacterium NC_groundwater_1444_Ag_S-0.65um_54_12 | reverse complement strand
TGCCAGCGCCATCTACCGCCACCCCAGCAGCCCCACCAAGCTGTGCGCTGGTGGCCGGTCCGCCATCACCCGAGTAGCCCCATTCGCCATTGCCAGCTACCGTGGTGATGATGCCGTTGGTATCCACCTTGCGGATGCGGCGGTTAAAGTTATCTGCGATGTAGAGGTTGCCAGCGCCATCTACCGCCACACCCGATGGGTCATTGAGTTGCGCGCTGGTAGCCGGACCACCATCGCCCGAGTAGCCTTCTGTACCATTACCGGCCACCGTGGTGATGACGCCACTACGAGATACCTTATATACAGTTCTCTGTTGCCCTGCGTAGATAAACAGGTTACCAAGCGAATCTAAAGCGATTTTTTTTGGATTGTAGATTCCCCAGTTCATTGCCTGGGTTCCTGGCGGGGGTATCAGCGTTCCGGCCACCGTAGCGATCAACGCTCCGGTACCAATGCCAGCAATAGGTGATCGGGTGGTGGTATGGTCACCCACCGGTATGCTCGGGGTGGCCGAGGTAGCCGGTGAAGGCTCTACCGACTGGTTAGTGGTAGGGCCGATAGCGGCAACTTGTTCCAGGGGCAAGCGACAACTGGCCAGCAATACCACCAGAGCAATGATGATCGAGCCTAGCTGATGCATGCGCCTTACCTCACGAACCTATTGCTTGTCGCCAGGATGGCTGACAGTCATTCTCTGATTTCCCTTACTAGGTGGTTTTACCCGCAAAGTTCAGAATTCTTCGATCAAGATGCCTGGCAAGATTCGTCGGCCTGCCCTAGGAGCCGAAGTGATAGGTTAGCACTATAAATTCTATGGGTTGGAAATGGTGGCTATTGCTGGTTGCTGGATTCAGCAGTGTTTCCTGCGGGAGTCCGCAAAAGGAGTATTCTCGCTCCTTCCGCTTCGTGCCATCGCCGTTGGCAATGCTAACTCCTACGGTATCACTCAGCGGCCAGGTCTTCATGGCCCAGAGCGAGGGTATAGATCCGGCCACCAGGCTGCCACCAGCTTATCGCCCCCCGACACCGGAAGGCACGCTGCGTATCCGGATAGCTGACCAAAATATCACGGAAGTGCCGATCCGGGCGGGAAGCTATCATGCCGAGGGATTACCAATTGGTGTTTGGCTTTCGCTCCATGCATCCGCTCCGGGTTTGGCGCCGCGCCGCGGTGCCATCATTCTCTTTAGCGATGGGATCTTCGATTTCAAAGCGGAATATAACCAGGAGGTAGGGCTATACTTGGTAGATACTCCAGAATTATCAGAGTTATCTCCTGATCCACGATTGCGAATGGATCCAGGTAAACCCCTCGCCTTGCACCTTACTTATTCCGAGCCGATCGATCCAGCTAGCCTGACCGCCGAGGCGATTGCTCTGGTCTCTCGAGATCTGCCAGACTTCCATATTGCGGACGGCACACCACTGCTGGGAGTTCGCGCTACGGTGCGCCAAATAGCGCCCAACGTATTGCTATTCGAGACACATGCGCCGTTAATGAATGCAGCGGATGAACGTGCCGTGCGCGTCTTGCTCGATTACGGGCAGGGTATCCTCAAGGAAAGTAATAGCGGCAACGTGCTGGGCGGACCAGCCAAAACGGTGGCCAGTGCCAGGTTGCCGCAGGCTGAAGGGCGCCAGATCCTCTATCATTTCTGGCCTGACAATTTGCCGCCACGTTTAGAGTCAGTGCGCTTGCTGGGACCAATGGTTGACGGTGTGCAGTTACTGATGTCGTGGAGCGAACCCATGACGGTCATGCAAAACGCCGGATCGGCAAACGGGAAAATGGGAGAAAGAGTCCTGGAGCCATCAGCTTACCGGCTCGCTGTCAACCTTGACGGAATAACCAAGCTATCACCGCGGAACTACCTTTCGGAACTACGGTTCGAGCCACTAGAACCGACAACCGTGCGAGCGCTTGCTAGTGGGTCTTTTCCACTGTTTGAAAAGGCGTTGATAATGCCAGAAGGAATTCGCGATCCGGCTGGTAATCTGGCAACTGGCATGGTTCCGATACGGCGCTGACATCGCGGAGCTGTCGCGCTAAGGCGATGCACTCCCTTTGTTGGCGCTCATCAGAGCCAGCCGTTCGGTTACTATCTTGCGTACTTCCGTGCCCTCCGGGAAGTAGGAGAGAGCTTTATTATACTCCGCACGAGCTGCCGGTTCGTTCTGCTGTGCTTCATAGACCCGCCCGAGATAGTAATGCAATGTGACGTCGTCATAGCTGGTCTGGGAACGGATTAACTGATCGGCAGCCTCTTTCAAGTGATTGGTCATTGCCAGCGTGATACCCAGTACCAAACGGGCATCGCCCCGTTCGGGATCTAACGCAATTGCCTTCTTTAGAAAAGTAGCAGCTTCGGTCACTTTCCCTTGTTTGTAACGTTCCATTCCCTCTTTGGTCAGGATATCAGCCCGGTATGGCAAGTAAATGAAAAACACCAAGGCGGCTGCGAAAACACCGGTCACTACGGCAAAGACCCAGCGGGCTCCCAACGGCAATTCATATGCCTGGCTTTCTTGAGCAAGCGAGCGCAATTGCTCACGGCGCTCACGCCACAAGAAAGCACCCGCCATGCCAGCCAGCGCGGTCCAGACCGCCGAAGACGCAGCAATATGGAAGGGAAATCCACTGATCGCAAATACCGTCATGCCGATAGTGCCCATCATGGCCGCCAGCAGAAGCAGACCCTCGGCGACGGAAGGTCTGCGACGCCAGATATAGCGCGGAATCGCTATCCAAAATATTCCCAGTACTATCATCCCGAGCAATAACCCCACATAACCTGCTTCTGCGGCAAGCTGCACCAGATCGTTATGTGCCTGCACGTAGCGATGGTGCATGTAGGTAGGGATGGGTTTTCCCGCAAAACGCTGCGCCAGATAATGAAAATAGCGAATCTTGTAGGTTCCCAAGCCTTGGCCCAGCACTGGACGTTCGTTCGCCATGGCCACCGCCACTTCCCAGGCCACCAGACGCTGCTTGATAGTCCATGTGCTCATTATCTTACCTTGGAGCCTCTTGGGCGTTATGCCGGCCGAATACGATATCGCTCCTAGTAAAACCAAACTGACAATGACACCTAGCAAGATCTTGCTCCAGTTAAGACGGCTCACCTTCCCCAATTGCTCGCGAAAGAATGCCGGGACGATGGCGATCGCCAACAGCAATGCCGCTGCCATGCCGATCCAGGCTCCGCGCGTGTCAGTGGCCAGGATGGCAGCATAAGAGATTATAGCGTTCGCACCCAGCACCAGGACCAGTGCACCTACCAGCGCATTGGCGCTTCCTTCTGATAAGCGCTGGTAACGCCACAAGATGCCATCCACCATTTGGCGCCACCTTGCTATGACAATCATCGGCAATATAGTAAATAGGGGAATCGTTGCAGTAAGGTAACCACCCAGGACATTCTGATTGCCAAGCGTGCCAGCTGCTGAAGAAAGCCGCGAAGGTGCCTGCAAGCCAGCAAAGTAATTGATGGCGTCACTGGTCTTGAAGGGCCACCAAGTGTACAGGCCGGTATAACCGGTAGAATCCGTGCCAAGAAAAGAAAAAGCCTTGAATTGCAGCAAGCCACTCAAGCAGTTGAAGGAGAATGCCAAGAAAATGGGAAGCGGCAATCGCCAAATCAAGGCTGGTTTGCGCGCCCCGAGGTCGGCAACGATCAGGAAGAACAAGCTATAGAGAATAATATTCAGCCAGCTTATTCCACTGATAGGCAGCGCTGGGGAGGTAAAGAG
>JACQUT010000341.1 GCA_016267585.1 Cyanobacteria bacterium NC_groundwater_1444_Ag_S-0.65um_54_12 | reverse complement strand
GGCGACGTGGTCCCACCCGTTCCCATCCCGAACCCGGCCGTGAAACGCGTCAGCCGCGAAGATACTTGGTGGGTGACTGCCCGGGAAAATAGCCCGCTGCCAGGAAAAATAGCCGAGGACGGCTCACCAAGCTTGGTGAGCCGTCTTTGCTTCTTGGATGGGGCCGTAAGCTATTGGCGCATGGGAAGCGGCATCATCGAGAAAAAGAAATTGCTCGTCTAAAATGAATGTATGCTCGCTTTCTAGCATGCCGCCGGCTTCTGGTAACGATTGCGCTCGCAGCATCAGGTTGGCATCCCATTGCGGATAGGGGCCAAATCCTTTGACAACTGCACCGGCTTTCGGCAGATTCGTATGATGCGAGCAATTGGTAACTGGCGCGAAGCGCGTTAATATCGGGCTTTCGTTAATGGGCTGGAAACTCAATGTAGCGTGGCAGCCGCAGACAAATTTCAGGTCAAGGCAACGTGCAGTATGAGTATTCATGGCATTAAGTGTAGCGGCAACCAGCAGTATAGCAAAGCATCTGCTATCAATTGTTGCCTTGATAAATCAGGCGCGGGTAGATAAGACCCGGACCTAGCCAATAAGATAGTTCGTCGTAGCTAGCCCATTGCGCGGAAATAATAGTCTCTCCGGCGACTTGCAGCACCAGCGCACCGGCACGTTTTTCATCCCAGCGTAAATATAAGAGAGTTTTGCCATCTGACCAAATCTGATGCGGGAAACTTGCTACCAAGCCAATACTTTCTATAGCGACATCGGGATGTTCGTTATTTATTCGTTTCCAGCCATAACCGGCCTGGCCAGCTCGGCCCAGGCGGAGCACAATTTGCTTGCCCAGTGCCGGATGCGGCGGGTAATAAGCCATAAGGACACGATCGCCCGGTATGCTCGGGAGGAAAACTACTCGTGGCTTAGGGGCCGGCAGTTGATGCAGCAAGCGGCCAGCAGTAGATTTTCGTGGTATGGCTTTAGACCGATTCTCAATCGACCTTACCCACTCTCCCCCGGCGCTTTGCGCCGAAGGGGATCCCCTCTCTGGGTAAGGTCGATTGAGAGGTGGTCTAGCGCTTGGGTAAGGTGTTGCCGCCTGGCTGGCGATAGCATCAGAGGTTTTTGGTGTTGCCGCCTGACTGGCGATGATATCAGATGCTTTAGATGATGCCGTATGATTGGAGGGAGTGGCGGGTGCTTTGGCTGATGGCACTGGTGGCAAGGTAAGCGTTGGCGATGCTGGAGTAATACTCGTGCTAGTTGCCGCGACAGCTATTGCAACGGTGGCAATCGGCGACCGTTGCAATAGCAAATTGGCGTGCGGATAGGGTATTACCGGTGTTTTTTGCTCTTGGTACGTTCTGCTGGGCAGCGTGATGGTAGAGGGGGTGGTTAGTGGAACAGTTGAAAATTTCGGGACAATTGCGAATTTGGTAGGACGCGGTGCAGGTCTTGACGTCAGATTGGTCAGGCTACCAGCCGTCGTGCCAGGGTGCGGTGCCGGGGTGATTAATTCGCCCTGGGTACTGACAGAAAAATCGTTCAGTAGTGGATCGAGTGCTATTGCCACTTGTTCGAATGGTGCCCTGACAGAACCCAATACGAGTAACCCCGGTCGCTCTTGGCCAGCAAGCCGCAAGATCACCTCGGCCGAAAGCGTTCCATGAGGAGTGATGGAAAAACGAAAGGTATTGTGATCTTTGGCATGGCGTTTGCCTGGTAAAAAAAAGAAATCTTCGGCGTTCAACTGGTCAGGTTCATGGTGCAAGAAAATCTCTGAAGTCGCGGTCAGATTCTCTATCGCGATCTTGACTCGCAAAGTTTTGCCAGCTAATTCAAGGTGCTCGATCGACAGGTCAAAGGCGTCATTACCTACCTGTCGCAATCCTTGTGCCATTACTACGACAGCAAAGAGAGCGAGAAGGATCGGCAATACCAGGCGAAAAAACATAGGTTGCCGGATTTTTATACCCGGAATCGGTTTACAATGAGGGGGCTATGATTAATTATCTGGATGCTGCCATCGCCATGGCGCAAGCAGCAGGTGTCGTTCACTTGCAATATCTGGGCAAAATTCCTCATATTGCTTATAAAAGTGATGCTAATCTGGTAACCGACGCAGATCATGCGGCAGAAGCGATAATTTTATCGCAAATCCGCCGGCAATTTCCCGAACATGCCATAATCGCCGAGGAATCTGGCCCCAGCGGTGCCGGAGAGTTCTGCTGGCACATAGATCCGCTAGATGGCACCACAAACTATGCCCATGGTCTGCCCTTCTTTGCAGTATCGATTGCTTTGGCCCAGGCGGGGGAAGTTATCCTTGCTGTAGTCTACAATGCTGCCAACCAAGAGTTATTTACGGCGACACGTAACGGTGGAGCATATCTAAATGGTAAACCGATCCGGGTTTCTGCGACACCTGATTTAGATAGAGCGATCCTCGGTACCGGTTTTGCGCCTTCAGTTCGTCGCGATCTTCATAATATCCCGGAATTTGTCGCTTTCATTCAGCGTTGCCAGGCAATCAGACGTATCGGTGCCGCTTCTTTGGATCTGTGTTCGGTTGCTTGCGGGCGATTGGATGGTTTTTGGGAATTTGGCCTTTCTAGCTGGGATATAGCTGCTGGTGCACTTATGGTACTGGAAGCTGGTGGATATGTCGGTAGCACGGATGGCACTGTACTTTTACTGGATGGTCACAAGATCATAGCTACGAACGGGTGCCTCCAGCAAGCCATGTTGGAAGTTTTGGCAAATTCATCAAAGGGTTATACAGATCCGTTATCCTGATCTGCAATACGGTTTATAGCTAACTAGCAAGCTAGGATAAGGAGCAATTTTGACGAAGAAGTATTCACTGGTGAGCTTGGTAGCAGGAATACTCCTGGTCACTGCTGTATCACCAAATAGTAAGGCTCAATTCAATCAAGAGTCTGCTGAGTTAGCCCGGCTGCAATTGCCACGAATTAAAGGTCTGGTAGAGCTTGACAAGCTCTTGGCGCGCTATAGACAGGTGCAAGCTGGTTCAGGTGAAGATCCGCTTTTACTGGCCAAGGATCTGGCGGCTTTAGTCAATACTGCTTCGCCTGCCATCGGCTTGCGTGCCCGGCTAGTCCAGGCAGACTGCTTGGCTCGCGGCGGCTACTTGCAAGAGGCAGCAGTGCTTTGGGGAAAAGTGGCGAACCTGGCTCCAGAGTATGCTGCCTATTGC
>JACQUT010000356.1 GCA_016267585.1 Cyanobacteria bacterium NC_groundwater_1444_Ag_S-0.65um_54_12 | reverse complement strand
CGGGCCGAGTATCGCCACCGCCGAGGTTACTGCTGGATCGTCCAGGAATATGCTCACCTTGCCATTAACTATGATAAACATTGACTCACCCGGTTCGCCTCTGGAGCAAATTCTTACCCCGGGCTTGACTGAACGGATTTCCGTATTCACCGCTAAAACACCCAAACCTTGTTCGCCCATTGGTACAAATAGCTCAATATCTTCCAGGATTTTCTTGATTTTGAGTGCTTGTTTGGAATCATAGAGACGATTTCTTGCTGATTGTTCCAAATTACTCTTAGCATCTTTGGTTCTTACCAGAAACATGAAATAACGCATGGCAGCAGCAATTTGCCCCGTGCGCAACATCAATTCTCCGATTAGTAGGGCTATTGCCAGATCATCTACTTGCCGATCCGCTCTGATTCCCTTCTCGAAAGCTTGTTGATAATAGTCTCGCGCCAGTTCGCTGTAACTTAGTTCGCGTTTAAGCTCACCAGAATAGCGACAGAGCCAGCTCGCTCGAAGCGCGACGCTCGCCAAGATATCCGGGGGAAAACGCCGAGCAGTATAGCAACTCAGTGCTAATTGATAGCTACGCAGCGCCGCAAATAATGAACGTTCAGCTTGATGAAAATCTACCGCCAAACCCCGAGAATCTTTGTTCAATAAATCTATCAGAGCTTGCCGAGAACGATCTTCCAGATCCTTGAAATCTCGCTTGTAAGCGGCAAAATGGCAACCTGGACAGATATAAATCAAGTAAAATAGCGGATTGACACCTTTATAATAAGGGCAAAAATCACTATCCCGTTTAATCAGGCTGTAAGTATGAGACTTGGGCGTATGGTAAACAAAGGTAAGCTTGCATAATGGGCAATTCACCTCGCGCTTTACCAGTACGGTAGCCATATGGAAGTAACTCCGCAGAAGTTGCTTGAACTATTACATTATAGTGGCGTACAATTTACTTCACCCACAGAGGGGTCCCCTTCGGCGCGTAGCGCCGGGGGAGAGTGGGTGAAGTAAATTGTACGCCACTATATCTGTAACTGCTCACCGCATTGTAGTTGGAATAGTTGATGTTGATACTTTAGCTTGCACTTTGGCCAGCTTGGCTCGTGCCGCTTCGCTCCCTTTGATATATACCGTTTTGGGGGGAGTGGCAGCTACTAGATCATTCCAATTTGCTACACCAGCAAACCCTATATCATACTTGTTGCTGGCATTCCAGAGTTGCCAGCCTAGCGCCTTGGCATCTCTGGCCGCTTGCAGTTGCTTGGCTACATAGGTGGAACTGAAACGGCTGACCATGTAGGGAAAGGCCTGCAGCCATGGTCGTATGGTTGGACAATCCGGGCCAACCAGTTGCCTGAGCCGTTCTACTCCTTGCGAAACGAAGTAATAAGGTTGATCAGCTGGATAGTTGAACCCATCAAAAGGGGGATAAAAGTGTGACGGATAAACCATGGGGCAGATAACATCCACGTATTTAGCCATATCCTCTAATTTTTGACCGGTAATCCTCTGATCTATATCTTTGTTCCAAGCGATGACTCCATAAACGTCGATGCTGATTAACATGCCGTGGGGTGCGAGTTCTTCCCTGGCACGCCGCAAAAAGCCAGTAATAACCTCATGTTTTGCCAGCTTGGTTTCATCGAAAGTATAGCGGCAGTCGCGCGTATCACCTTGTGCCGGAAATCTCACATAATCGAACTGTATCTCATCTACGCCACTTTGGGCCAGCTCTTTGGCCAGTCGCAAATTATAATCTTGAACTTCGGGCTGACTGGGATCCACCCAACGCAATTTCCCATGTTCTAGCCACACCTTACCGGGATTACGCTTGCTATGAATAGCGAGGTCAGGACGCTTCTTGGCTAATACCGGGTCATTGAATAGCACCTGCCTGGCAGCTACGTGTATACCCGACGCATGCAGGCGTTCGACCAGCTTGGGAAGATCGGTAATGGTATGATCCCATTCGCTCAACGCGCGTACCTTGGCATCTTTGGCCAGAAAAGCGATCGGGCCATCTTTGACGTCGAATATCACGGTATTGCCGCCTACTGCCTTCAGTTCCTTCGCTAATTTGAAAATTCGTTCGAAACTAGCAGTAGTAGACGTACAATAGATACCCTTCGCCACAAAGTTAGCGGCTACCCTGTCAGGTTTGGGCTGGGGACGGAGGAGCCGAACGCCCGGTATCTCGATGGTTTGGCCTACGTCTACCCAGGGATGTCGCAGATGGTTAAGTCGAGTGATCTGTTCACGTAATTCGCGTGCGGTATAGGCATCCGTATAGCGTAAATACTTATGTGATAGACTCTCGAAGGATTGTCCTGACTGAACGACATGAAAAATTCGACCGTCTCGGAAATTACCGCCGGACGGCAAAGGTTCGCCATAAGCGGGATGACTGGCAAGACTGGCACTTGCCGGTAGACTTTCAGTAGAGCTAGCTGCCGGCAGCGCGCTGGTAGAACTTTCTTTTACCGCTGCTGCGTATTTGGTGCTACTGGTTGGCTCTGCTGCCTGTGGAACATTGTCACCCTCGGTAATTATCCGCGGCGCTGCGCCTCTTAGACTATTTGGCGCCAAAGAATCTTTTAGCTTCACTGGAAAACTCACCATCTTAGGATCACCATCCGCCACATAGGGCGAGAAGCTTTCGGCGCTTTTTCCGACATGACCAGGGGAACGTCCGAACCACCGCTGCCATTCGGAATCGATCGCCTGGATACGCGCCAGCCGTAACGGATTGTATGCCTTGGTGAACGGTGAGTGAGCCGGGTTGGCGCCTACCAGCAGCAGGGCCGAATGGTGATAGGGAGCAGGTGTCCCGCCAAGCGCTGCCGCGAGCTGCGCGGGTGATTTAGGAACCGAACCGTTAGGCAAGGCGATGGTAGTAGTATGAAAGTTCGAGCCCAGGGTTTGTTGCAAAAGGCCTTGCAACCGCGTAAGTTCATTGGCGATCTGTGCTGGTGTCGCCTTGCCCATTGTCAGATGAGACCAGGTATGGTTACCTATTTCGAAATCATGGTTAACCAGGTATCGTAGCTTGGCAGCTAGCGTCTTTTCTTCCTCGAAAAGGCTGGGTAAAACGTAAAAACTGGCGCGATGACCGAAATCGGGGTAGGCTTTCGCAAAATCCATCATTATTCCGACGGCGCAATCCTCGCTCGGAATAGCCAGTCCATCCTTGTCGATTCCCACTGCCATGAATTGGCTGCGCCGCGCATCGTCAAAGGTCATGACCACCGGTTTTCGGCCAGCTGGTAGCTGCGGAAAACCATCAAGCATGTCCTGAGTAGTGGCACTTACATAGCCATTAGTTGCTAACCATTCGAGATCTTTACGAAAATTCGTGATACTGCGCCCCCAGCGCGACTCCCCAGGACCCAGATCGTGATATTCGAGAATAGGGACCTGGCCTAGCTCGTTAGCCTGGCTTGCTGTGGTCGCTAGCGCTGTACGCACTGTCTGACCACCAATAACTTGACTGCCAGTGGCGGCGGGTGATACTGGCGAAGCTGCAACTAGCGGTTTTTGCTCGGTGGATACCCTTCCTCCGCGCAGAAAAATTGCGAATCCTCCAGCTAGTATGACAATCCCCAGCGCTACTGTTAGCAACAAGTAACGGTGCTTACTCATGTGAACAATTCTCCCTGGTGGGGCATCCTACCACAGGTGATCCGAATCCTTGGCACGATCAGTGATACCGGATCTTACCGTCTTCCTCGTATACCGACGAGACCTGAAGGGCTGTTTCATTTTTCAGATGGGCAGCATTCAAACGCACGTATGTTCCAGGATGGATAGTTTGCCGTACAATGACTTTGGGATGGGGCAAGTTCTCGCACTTGGCCTTGGATTGCAGTACTAATTTCGTGATCTCGAGCATCTCTTGCTTCAAACTGGTGGACACGCCGGACAAGCGTTCGTAAAGTTCTTCCTTTTCGGGATGCAACTTGCCATAACGGTCACGCAACTGCTGCAGAGTATGTAGACCTTCTTCCACTTTTTCTAGTTTGGCTTTGGTCTCGTTCATGCGCTGTTCATTAGAGCGCAATACTCCTGACCATTTTTCTTTGGGGATCAGGATGATATGAGTTACGGTGCCCATCTTGCTCCCGATTACCTCAGCTTTTACTGCTACGTCAGCCTTGCACTGGCCCCCGATGATGGAACCGTCCACCTCTATCGTGTTGTCCGCTTCTACTTCACTGAATATCAGATCATCCTTGACGAAAAAACTACTTTTAGTTTTTACAGAAGAGTTTTCCATGAAGCGAACTTGCACATCGCCAGCCGCCGAAAGGCTAGCACCTTGGCGAACTCCGCCCATGATCATGATCAAGCCGCCGGCTATCAAAGTAGCGCCCTCTACCATGCCGTGAACGGTGATATTGCCATCAGATCGTACGATAAAGTTGTTCCCTACCGATCCCATGATCTCGACATTGCCGTTGAATTCGATGTTACCCACGGAAAAGTCGACATCCCCTGCCACCGTGAAAGTGGGGGAAATTGAAAGCGTACCCCGTGAGAGCTGCGGTTGCCCCGGTTGGCCGGCATGGATTTCTAGCCCACCCGCCGCGAGATCTACTCCACGCCCTGCTCGTAGTGGCACGTCTTTGACGGTGCGCGGGAGCACTTCTTCGCCGGTCACCGTCCGGCCAGACTTACCGACCACCGCTGGCGTTTTGCGTGCCAGTAACTGACCTTTCTCGGCACTTTCCACTACCCCCAGATTGAAGTAATCAGCTCTCCCATCCGCTCTGATTTGTGGGACCAAGCTGGGACGGCCGGTACGGAAGAAGTATTCTATCGAGGCATCTTCCCCTTGCAGGGGTGGCGTGCCTTGCGCGACTTCGAATTCGCCTATCAGCTCCTCTACCTCGATGCGATCGAGCATCTCGTCAAGTACCCCGTAGACGACACCGGAACTAGCTAACAGGCGTCGCAGATCAATCGCCGACGGGCGATATCCTTCGGGGATCGTTACCCGGGCGCTCATCTTGTTCTTGGAGATCCTGATGTCAAGATCCATAAAACTTATACCTTATGATCATATCTTAACCCGTAACCGGAGTTTCTAAAACTAGCGGGGCGGGCAATTGACTTCATCCACTCTCCACCGGCGCTGCGCGCCGCAGGGGATCCCCCGCTGTGGGCCAAGTCAATTGCCCGCCCCTGAATTATCAAAGGGGAGCTTTTTTCGCGCACTTTGTCGTCCAGTTAGAAATAATCGGTAATTTGCCTGGGCAGAAACTCCATGTGATCGCTGCTGTTATCGCTGCCCTCTATAGATGGACTTATCAAAAACGCTAGCTCGCCCGTAAAGGAGGCACCCCCAATGAAAATTTATCCTCATCCCCGGTCGCACTTGTTACTGGTACTCACTGCAGCGCTGTTGGCAGGTTGCCCCATGCTGAGTTCAGGGCTGATGTCGACCAAATCGCCGTCAGTAAATTCGGCTGAACAAGCTAGCCGGGAAGCGCAACGCGGATCGGATTCCGCCGTGTCTCGTGCCGCTGACAAAAGCTCGTCACCAGTCGCGGGGGCTATCAGTAACAACGTTGCGGAGAAAAGTGGAGTGGGCGAAGCCATGATGGGCGCTCCCGCACCGGCCATGGCAGATGTGACAAGGGCTGGTGGCGAGCCTGGCATGAAGCCACTGCCTCCTGATTACCTCAATCCGCAGTACGCTGGCCTCAAGGGCGGTGAACTGGATGATAACGCTTCTTTCGAGGATTATCTCAAATATCTTGATTCCTATTCCCAGTCCAATGTATCAAAGGTAGACGTCACGGAGCGCTTCATCTTGCGGGTGGTCGATCAGTCTACCAAGAGTGTGCCTGATGCTGTCGTCACGGTACAACTGAATGATACTACGGTTTTTACTGCCAAGTCGGGTAGCAATGGACGTGTCTTGTTCTTCCCTAAAGCTTCGCCGTTAACTGACACCAGCACGAATGATTTCACGGTAAAGGTCACCAAGGGCAATCTGGCACTGACGCAGACGTTAGCACGCGACGCTACGCGTTCGGTGACACTTACCTTGCCGGGCGATCGCGGAGTACTGCCACGCAAGCTGGATCTGGCCTTCGTACTGGATGTGACAGGCAGTATGGG
>JACQUT010000355.1 GCA_016267585.1 Cyanobacteria bacterium NC_groundwater_1444_Ag_S-0.65um_54_12 | reverse complement strand
GGCGAGGGATATCTGGGCTTCGGCTATGCTTTCTTGGACGTTCCTTTCCGTACCACTGCGAGCGGCGCTATCAGTGTTCCCTGGCGCTTACCTTCGCCATTGAAGATCGGCACTTTTGGTACGAGAGCACGCGTTAGCTATACGAACACGTCCTGGGCGAGCGAAGTCCAGACCGAGATAATCCTCGATTTCGGTATCCTGGGGGCCGTTCCAGTCGCTCGAGCTTTTGCCAGCGCTCAGGATATCCCTATCCCCAGCGTGGCGAATTCCAAGTATATTTTGGTGGGCACCGCCAGCAGTGCGAATAGGCGTCACGAATCACGCACCTTGATCGACACCAACACTCCCCAGCGCACGGTATTTGATCTCCTCTCTCCCCCGGAACCACTCTACCCGGCGCCTGGCGCTAAAGGATTGGGTGGGCATCCGGAATTTGGCTGGAAGCCGGTCAATGGTGCCGGCAGTTATCTGGTAGAGATCTTCGAGGGAGAGGGTCCGAGCAGCCTCAAGCCCAAGTGGCGTGGCATTACCACCGGCACCACTTTGCGCTACCCTTGGTTTGGTGATGCCGATCTGAATGGTGGAGCTATCTTGCCGGGTGCCAGTTATTCTTGGGCGGTTCATGCCATCAGGAGTGGTTACGGACCAGGCGATGGGCAGGCGATCGCCCTGCGTGACATCCCGGCCGCGCCTGGCCTGGCACCCGGTGGTAGCTGGCTGACGCTGAAATTGACAGCGGACGATCTCACCAGATCGAGCCGTGGCCAGCCTTTCCGGCCATTCCGTCAGAAGACCTTCGAATCAATAACCCGTGGCATGGAGTTCACGCGATGAGACAGCAAGCCATGTTACTGTGCTCGTTGCTCTTCTTCGCGGCCACGGCGTGTTCTAGCTCGCTACTCTTGCCGACGCCAGCGCCTGGGACCTATCAGCCCGGTGAACTGCTAGTGCAATTCCAGGATGATACCGCTCCCAGTAAAGCGCGGGACCTCCTGCATGAGCTGGGAATATTGCCACGAGAAGAGGTGATAAGTGGCGTCTGGCGGGTAGGCGTGCCACCCGGGCAAGAAGCTGGCTGGCTAACCAGATTGCTGGCTAACCCGCTGGTGCGCCATGCCGAGTTCAATCGTTATCTGCATCGCCAGATGGTGGGAAATTTTAGACCCTATCGGGTTTGGCCAGCACAGCGTCATCCCGCATTTCGGATCACCTTGCTACCTGATGATCCGCGTTTTCGTGAAGATAGCAACGGCTTACCCGCGCAATGGGGCGCTTACCGTGTCGGCTTGCCACAAGCTTGGGATGCCACCACGGGACAAGGTATCAAGGTAGCTATTCTAGACACCGGTATCGATGCCGAACATCCGGATTTACGGGACAATCTGGAGCCGGGCCGGAATTTCGTGGAAGGTGAACCCGCTTCCCCGGTCGATGACTTTGGCCATGGTACCCATGTGGCCGGCATCGTTGCGGCGGCCATGAACTCCTATGGCATAGTAGGGACAGCACCTAGAGCGCGTTTGATCCCGGTAAGGGTGCTGGGCATCAACGGCGGTACCACCAGCGCGCTACTGGAGGGCCTTTCTTACGCCGTCAAGCAGGGGGCAAGGGTTATCAATCTCAGCTTGGGTTCAGCGCGCGCCAGCCGCATCGAAACCGAACAGCTGGCAAAAATCTTAGCCCAGAATGTCGTAATAGTTGCGGCAGCCGGCAACTCGGCGCTAGACGGTAATCCGCTGGAATATCCCGCTGCTATTGCTGGCGTGATTGCAGTTACCGCAACTCGTCCCCCTTATGAAGGAATGGGGGTGCGTGGCGAACATGCTGACTTTTCTAACTTCAATCCCTTCGTCACGGTAGCAGCTCCCGGCGTTGATATCTTGTCCACGGTACCGCGCCGCTTTTCAGCTGCTGGTGATCAGGCGATAGGCAACTCTGGCGCCTATGCTTACGCGAGTGGCACCTCGATGGCCAGTCCGCTGGTGGCTGGGCTTGTCGCACTGATGCTAGCGCGCCATCCCGAATGGTCGGCCGCTCAGCTGCGCTCCAAACTCATCAGCTCCGCCACCGATCTGGGAGAGCCGGGTTTCGACGATTTCTTCGGCTGGGGACTGGTAAATGCTCCCGCTGCCATCCAGTGAGTGTAACCGTTCAGAGCGGTCAGCTGCTTTGTTGCGCTTCACTCGGCGGTTCCTCACGTACACAACGGTACGCTGCGGCCCGTCTCGCTTGCGCGCCTCGCAGCTGTCTCCTCTCTGGACGATTACACAAGATCATCCGAGCGCCGCTATCATCAGGAGATCGTCATGACAGAATCGGAAGCGGTAGCATGGAATGGTGC
Organism: Cyanobacteria bacterium NC_groundwater_1444_Ag_S-0.65um_54_12; assembly: GCA_016267585.1. Classification (GTDB taxonomy): domain Bacteria; phylum Cyanobacteriota; class Sericytochromatia; order S15B-MN24; family VGJW01; genus JACQUT01. Next base: position 2,360 of record JACQUT010000355.1, on the reverse strand, counting down.
GGTTCCACTGGTGGAAGTATGTCGCGGTGGCCGAGTGGAGAGCGTGCATACGGGCTGGTGGGCAATCGTGACTGCCAGCGGCGAAAAGCTCGATACTTCTTCTGGTCCTTTGCCAGAAATTTACGCCAGATCATCCGCCAAGCCCTTTCAGGCGCTTCCGCTTTTGCAATCCGGTGCAGCGGATGCCTTTGGCCTGGTGGAAGAAGAACTGGCCATCTGCTGCGCTTCGCATGCGGGTGAAGCATTTCATCGGGCAGCGGTCAGCTCGGTGTTGACCAAAGCTGGTCTGGGTTCTGAAGCCTTGCGTTGCGGGAGCCACGCCCCGCTCGGTGATCCCGCTGCTCCGCCGGGCGTTCTAGAAAACAATTGCTCCGGCAAACATGCTGGCATGCTTGCCACTTGTCGTCATCAAGGCTGGCCGCTTGCCAGCTATCTTGCCAGCGAGCATTCCTTGCAGCAAGCCATCAGAACTGAACTGACCAAGCTGGCAGATACCGCTTTGCGCTGGGGTGTGGATGGCTGTGGTGCACCGGCATGGTACTTGCCGCTAGCATCCCTGGCCTTGGCCTATGCTAGATTGCCAGCCGTAACTCCCGGTGAACGAATAATCGCTGCAATGGCGGCACATCCCCGGATGGTAGCTGGGACTGATCGGCGTGATACCGCCATCATGCTGGCAACCAGTGGCCGCCTGGTTTCCAAGGGCGGTGCGGAAGGCGTCAGCGCCGGCTGTTATCCGGCCAAGGGTATCGGTTGGGCGCTCAAGATCTCCGATGGCAACGCACGCGCGGTAGGTCCGGCTCTACTAGCGTTGCTACTGCAATTTGGACTGTTGACTGCCGCCGAATACGAGCGTCTGGCGACCTGGGGGACACCTTTGCTGAAAAACCACGCCGGAACCGTCGTAGGGCAGCTAAAACCATGGCTGTAAAGTAGCGCTGCCTGAAATTCTGCTGCTCTGGCAGAGATCAGAATGGGCTCGTGACGCCGAGACTACCCTCTGGTGCGAACAGCCGCAATTCTACTTTACATTCACAATTGGTTTTGCATTATGGGCGATCACGGACTTGAACCGTGGACCTCACGGATGTGAACCGTGCGCTCTGACCAGCTGAGCTAATCGCCCGTTCTTTGGATAGCCAGACTTTTGACAGCCGGACCTTTGGCTGCCAGGTTGGAGACCATGCCAGTATCATACTGTAAGTTGCTCTGCCGTCAAGAGTTATGGCCGCGTGGTTGACCGGGGCCCGAGATTGCTATTACCAGACCTACGTAATTCTCACCGCCAACTACCGGTAAATTCTTGAGTTCGGAATTGTACCAGGCTTCCTGGAATCTATCTGCATCCAGTTGCTGGTAAGCACCATCGATACTATCATGATAAATGATGGTGTTTTGTTCCGCGTTGTAACCTACCACTACCACATAGTGGGGCACGCTGAATTGCAGCAGTGTAACAGCGGGCTTTCCTTGGTCGATTTGCGATTTCAAAAAATTTATAGAACCCTTCTTGTAAGCCTTCGCTTGCAAGCCATTGTGCTGAAGATAGTTTGTCAACGTCTGCTGAGTAGTAGCCAAATTGAAGAAGTTAGATTCGTTCACCACTTGCTGATAACTTGGCGCGGAATGTCCTTGCCAATAGTGCAACACCATGGTGCTGGCCGCCTGGCCACAAGTGTTGTCAGGATCCCCGCCGTCAGTTACCACTTGTTGCCGGAAAAAGGGTACATTTTCAATCACCTTTGAACCGTCCTGAAAGATCTTCAAATCGGCACCCTGCATGCCAGAAATCGATCGTGCCTGAGAGGGTCCGGCAACCTGGGAATACTGCACCAGGTTGCCATGGATATTCTCGGCGCCACCCCCTACGGTGATGCCGGTCAAGCTGGCGCCCGTGCCACATCCACTCAGGGTCGCTGCGCCGATGACTGCCACCAATGAGGCAGCTATCAGCTTGCCCTGGATACGCAGTGCCTCCATGATATGATTCGGCTTGGCCAGACCCGCTTCCACCAAGATCTCGCCAATCTGCCGTTTAGTGAGGCGTTGCTCTTCCAGTACGCGCTGTAATTGTTCGCGGGTGATTACTTTAGCGGCAACCAAGATCTCGCCGAGCATGAAACGAACCGCTTTGGCAGAGTTATAAGTATGTTCGTGCTGCCAGGTCAGGACTGCCGTGAGTTCTGCCTCGGAGATAAGTCCTAAACGTAATAACACCTGGCCTAAACGCTCATTGGTGCATTCCTGCTCCGCCAAAGCATTAGCTAGTTGATGCCTGGTAACTTTCTTGGCTTTCAGGAGCAAATCGCCGAGCTTGTGGCGTACTGCGGCCCCGTATTCATCCGGCGTCAATTCCATGT
>JACQUT010000376.1 GCA_016267585.1 Cyanobacteria bacterium NC_groundwater_1444_Ag_S-0.65um_54_12 | reverse complement strand
GCTTTACGCGGCGAATTCGGGGTGGTCTTCACTCGAACAAACATTACACACCAGTTTACACCAATGATAAATATTTGTCAAATCACTAGGCACTACATTGGCCCCCGGAAAGCAATTCGGGACCCCTAGAGCATTTCCTCGACCGTTAGCAATGCGTTAGCGCGGAAGTCGGGATTGCCATCTTATCACAGATCCCCGATCATTTGGTTCAATCTTCAGATTATCAGACCAGCTCTCAATCGACCTGGCACCTGGCCTATCTGTCAGTGGCTTGCTGGCCTGACGACATCAGGGCATTGTACACCTTTAGCGCCCATTGCCTGGCAATGGCGCCACCTTGAGCACCGCCGTAATGAATCCCGTCCCCACCATCCGACGGATAATGCGTAAACCGGCGCGAATCGACAAATACCATATCCGGCCCGACCGCTTTCCGTAACTGCTGATAGAGCAGGTCTTTCGCCTTACCGTCTCCGCGACTGACCGGTGGCCCCACCCACATCACCCGGATCCCTTCTCGCTGGGCGATTTCCAGGAACCTCGCAACCTCACGAACAACGGTATCCTCGCCAGAGTTAATTAGATTTGCCCCGAGTGAAACGACCAGGATATTCGGCTGGAACCGCCGGATCAGATCAGTTAATTTGGGCGTCACTCTGGGCTCGCGCCAATTGGTAGGCTGGTCAACATTGCCGTATTCGTCCTTTGCCAGATAACCCGAACGCGTGACAGTTCCATTCAACCACCAGCTCGGAGCTGATCCGGCACTGGCGTAGGTGGCAACGGTGGCTCCGGTCTTGCGGAGCAGCTGGTCCATCTCATGTCCGTAAACGCCCACGGTATGCGAATCGCCGATGTGGAGCACCCGCATACCCGGCCCAATAGTCTGGTTACCTGGCCGGGGAAGGTTAGTTTTTGCGAAACTCTGATTGTACTTTTCTATCGCTGTCATTTCTGTGCTCCCCCCATGAGTTTGGTCTGAACAGTTCTTGGTATATAAAGCTCAAGAGATGGATCCCAATCAGCAAACGTTTCAAGAAGCAGTCGCTCACTTTCAGAGCGGCAACTTGGATGAAGCCATGAAAGGCTTTGTCCAGGTTGACAGGCGGGTTCCCAAACTGCAAGCCAGCGCCATGAGCTATATCGGCCGCATCCATACCCTGCGCGGTGACTGGGAAGAAGCGGAAAAGGCACTGCGCCGTTCGCTGGCGATGCAAGCGGTAGTTGATCCACAGAGTTTATATGCCCTGAGCGAGTGCTATTTCCAACAGTGTAAGTGGGTAGAGGCAGAAAAATACCTGCGCGAAACGATCGCCCGCGAACCGCAGTATACCGACGCCTATATTCGGCTCGGCATGGTACTTAGAGAACAAAAACGTCTAGATGAGGCCGTCCGGAGCTTCGAGTTAGCTATCTTGAACGACCAGAAGGCGGTAATGGCTCGTTATCAACTAGCGCAGATCTGTGCCGGACGTGAAGATTACAAGCGCGCGCTCTCCCAGCTCCATTTCGTAAAAAACTTGGTTTCCGACTATATACCAGCCTATGTGTTGCAAGGTGACATCTACCAACGGCTAGGCGATCACCGCCAAGCTATTGTGGAATATGTAAGAGCCACGCAACTAGGTAGAGCGGATGCCGCGCTCTGTTGGCGGTTAGGCCGGTCCTTCATGGCAATCAGAGATCGCTTGCAAGCCGTCAAAGCTTTTGAGCAAGCGCTGCGCTTCGATCAACAGATGTGGCCAGCCTATTTCTACGCCGCTCAGATCAGGGACGAACTTCAGCACTACGAACAGGCCATAGTTCACTATCAAGCACTGTTACAGGTAGATGAGTACCGTACGCTAGCCAAGGAAGCAATAGCTCGCCTGATGCCGCATGTCCCTGGCTTCGATCCTGGCAAGGCATCGACCATAGCAGAAGACATGAGCTTCGAGGCACCACCGGTTACCACCAACGCCGCTGCGACCGATACCCTCGATGCTATCCACCGACAATTGACGAGCCGAATCGGTACAGCACGCACCGCACCTATTAAAATGCCTACGGCATTGCAGAAAGATCATAAATGGCTAGAGGACGAAACGGCAACGGCAGAGGAGGAAGATGATCTCGATCCCTCACCTTATCCCGGTCGCTACTCCGGAATCGACGTGGTAGACCAATTGTCGTCAGCGCTTCACGCTGGTGCCGTCAGTGAAGCCATGAACATCTTGCGCAATAGCTCCCTGCAAGATATAACTGAATCCTTACGCTCGCGCCTGGATCACTGGTTGCAGAACAGTAAAGTACCAGTTCAGGTAAAATCGTTACTTGCTAAACAACACAGAAAAAAGCCTTCTACGCGCTGCTAGCAGCAGACTAACAAGCTGATTATTTGCCATGATCTAGTGCGGGAAAAAGGAGTGCTTCCAGTGATGGTGAACGGCAATTTCGTCCATTGCCATGTCCACAGCCAATACTCTTTGTTAGACGGTGCCAGCCGCATCAGCGACCTGATAAAGCGAGCCACGGATCTCGGTATGCCGGCATTGGCCTTGACTGACCACGGCGTGATGTACGGTGCTATCGAGTTCTACTATCATGCCAAAAAGGCTGGTATCAAGCCCATTATTGGCATGGAGGCTTACGTGGCGTTGGGCGATCGCCGCAATCGCCAGGTCGACAAAGCGAGCAAACATTACGGCCATCTCGTATTGCTGGCCAAGAATGGCAAAGGCTACGAAAACCTGGTCAAGCTCAATACTATTGGCCATGTGGAAGGTTACTATCATCGGCCGCGCATCGACCGTGAGGTCCTGGCAAAATTCAGTGAAGGATTGATCGCCTTATCCGCTTGCATTGGTGGGCATGTGCCGCAACTCGTATTGCAACAACGTTACCAAGCAGCCGAAGAGTTGTCCCTGTGGTACCAGAGCACATTCGGCGCTGATTTTTACCTGGAACTGCAAAACCACGGCTTGGCCGAACAAAAAGTTGTCAATAAAGCTTTTATCGAACTCTCTGAGCGCACTGGTATACCCTTGGTTGCTACTAACGATTCTCACTTCACCAATCCCGGTGATACTCGTGCTCATGACGCCTTGATCTGTATCGGGACGGGCAAATCTATCCTGGATACCAATCGGCGCATGACCTATGGCCCGGATTTTTATCTTAAATCAGCGGAAGAAATGCAAGAGATTTTTCGTGAAGTCCCGCTGGCCATCAGCAACACTCTGGAAATTGCCGGCAAATGCGATCTGACTCTCGAATTTGGCCGCACTCGCTTGCCTTCCTACCCTTTATCTCACGGTGATACTGCTGAAAGCTACCTGGCCAAGTTGGCGGAAGAAGGCTTACGGCAACGTTATGCTACCGTCACCCCTGAACTCCAGGAACGCCTACGCTACGAACTGGGCGTGATCGCGACAATGGGATTTCCGGCTTACTTCCTGATTGTCTGGGATTTCATCGGTTGGGCCAAGCGCCAAGGAATTCCGGTCGGACCAGGGCGCGGCAGTGTAGCCGGATCCCTGGTAGCGTATTGTCTCGGTATAACCGAGCTCGACCCGATAAAATACCGGCTGCTCTTCGAACGCTTTCTCAATCCGGAGCGAGTATCCATGCCCGATATCGATATCGATTTTTGCATCGATCGCCGCGTAGAGGTAATTCGTTACGTGCGCGAGAAGTACGGTGAAGATAGGGTATCCCAGATTGTCACGTTCAATACCATGAAGGCCAAGGCAGCCATCAAGGATGTTGCACGGGTGATGGGATTGCCATTTGCCGAAGCCAACGAACTCTGCAAAAAAGTGCCGGATCGGCTGGATATCACGCTCCAGGAAGCTACCCAAGAAGGAACGGAACTGCATCTGGAAATGCAACGCAATGCCAACGTAGCCGAGATTATCGAGCTAGCCAAACGTCTCGAAGGTATATCACGCAACACCAGCGTTCATGCTGCTGGTGTCTTGATCTCCAAGGAACCACTAGATCAATTAGTTCCGCTCATTCGCCTGGACCGAGACAAGGGCGAGAGTAGCGGTCTGGCCAGCCAATATGAGATGAAATACCTGGAAATGTTAGGTCTGCTGAAGATGGACTTTTTGGGCCTACGCAATCTCACGATGATCGGTAGAGCACTCGCATTGATTGAGCAGAATCACGGTAAACGTATCGATTTTCGCCAGGATGACTATTCTGATCCCAGAGCTTACGAATTATTGCGCAGCGGCGACACCATAGGCATTTTCCAGGTGGAATCCGAGGGCATGACCAAACTTATTCGCAAGCTACAGCCCACTTGTTTCGAAGATATCTCGGCTATCCTGGCACTCTATCGACCAGGACCGCTACAAAGTGGCTATGTGGACGAGTACGTGGATCGCAAACACGGTAAGAAACCCATCGAATACCCGCATCCAGCTCTCGAGCCCATTCTCAAAGATACCTATGGCACGATGGTTTACCAGGAACAAATCATGCAAATCGCCCAGGTATTGGCGAGTTATTCACTGGGTGGTGCCGATCTGCTACGGAGAGCCATGGGAAAAAAGAAAAAAGAAGAAATGGACCAGCAGCGTGAAGTCTTTCTCGAGGGATGTGAAAAAAATGGCGTAGCTAAGGGTAGCGCCGTCGAGCTTTTCGAAAAAATGACCAAATTTTCGGAATACTGTTTCAACAGAGCCCATACTGCGGCTTATGCTGTCATAACCTATCAAACAGCTTACCTGAAAGCCCATTATCCGCGAGAATATCTGGCAGCATTGCTATCCAGCTACGAAGGCGCAACCGATAAGATCATGGTCGCCGTGCAAAACTGTAGACAGATGGGAATAGCAGTCTTACCACCTGACATAAATTCGAGCGGCATGGATTTTACGGCGGTATCAGAAGGTATCCGCTTCGGACTGGGAGCTATAAAAAATGTAGGCACCGCTGCGGTAGAAGAGATCTTGCGC
>JACQUT010000339.1 GCA_016267585.1 Cyanobacteria bacterium NC_groundwater_1444_Ag_S-0.65um_54_12 | reverse complement strand
TTCCAGTTTTTCGCAGCGAATCTCCATCTGTTCTGATGATGAAGGAGTTGTAAGATCAAAAGTTTCCATTCAGACATCATAAGAGGCGGTGGAACGCTCCGCAATGGGGAGTGACACCGCCTCTCGCATGAATCCCGATAAATTTAGTAGAGGATCAATGAGCAGCAACCATTATGTCAGTAAACTGGAAGCTACTGCGAATTAGTTACCGATCCATTAGCAACCGTAGTTTCCGGGCTTATAGCAGTAGCGCTGACATTTCCAGCTAGCATTCCGGTGGTCGGGCTTGCAATCATGCCATTTGCTCTGGCTATTCCAGATAGCATGCCAGGTGCCAGACCTGAAGTCAGGCCATTCATGCCGACAGATCCTGGCAGCACACCGGGCGTTATCCCTGGTGTAACGCCGGCAGCTGACCAAGGAGCCAATAAGGAAGGACTGGTATAGGTAAACGGTGTCAGACTTCCATGAATCGAGGCAAAGAACGGGTAATTATATAGACCGTTGGCATACATGAAGAACGGTCGAAATGCACCGACATGCCAGAAATATGGATGAAATACATGATAGGGTAGAGCGAAACCAAAGTGACTGCCTACGCCGAAGAAATGTAGCCGTGACAGCACCGAGGGAGTAAGACCGGACGGCACGCCTAAAATAGCAGCCGTTCTGACTGAAGTGGCAAAAAGCGGAAGATAGAGGTCGATCCAGCGAAAAGCGGCAAACGCAGCCGTAGGAAACAATGTAAGCGGTGGATTCATGGCAGTGGGAAAAGCGGCAGGAATGGCAGCTGGAATGCCAGGTGCCATGCTGGTGATCGATGGTATGGGTAGAGCACCTGACGTTAGCGGAGTGGTGGGAAGTCGCATTCCTGGTTGCAGACCTACCGGCGGTTGAGCCATTTGCGTAAATCCTACCTGCTGAGCTAGTGAGACCTGTTCGCTGCTATTACCTGCCTGTTGCTGTTGTGAAGTTTTGGCTTGCTCACTGCCATAGTCTGCCTGTTGCTGCTGGGCTTGACTCATTACCAAGTTTCGTGAATAGGTAGCAGGAACCCCAGATACTTCACGCGTTACCGGAGAGTTCGTCGCACAACCTGCGACGGCAACGATCATAGTAGCGCTCAAGAAGAAGGACGTCCTTCGAGCCATTCGCGCACCTCCTGACGGAGCGGTGGTAGTCGTCGATCAAGAACAACAGGCCGCAGCATAAGCGATACCGCTACCATCGGCAACGGCCACCCGCTCCCCCGGAAGATCGTCCGGTAGTTTGGCGAAATCACACTCCAGCATTACTTCTAGATTGCATTCCTTGGCACGCTTGCTGCTACCAATGCCAGTTTTTTTCGGCGGAAAGAACCGAACGACAATAAAGGCGGGACTATCAAGTCCCGCCTAGTTTAGCGACATGAACTAGTGATAGAGTGCTGATCCCCGTACCCGAGCACTCGTCAAAGCATTAGCTACTTGAACTACTGCTTCAGCCATACCTGTCTCATCACATTGCGTCTTGATGAAATGTCCAACACCGACGCCATTTGCACCAGCTGCTATAGCATAAGGTGCACTATAGGCATCTATCCCGCCAGCTAGAATGATCGGCAAATCTATCACTTCACGAATAGCCTTGGTATTAGCCAATGCTTCAGCTAAACGAATTACCGAAACCTTTACTTCAGCACCCGGTGAACCAATTATCCCTTCCGTTTGCAAGATATCAGCTCCTGCTGCTTGCAAAGTGCGGGCCAAGTCCAGCTGTTCAGTTAGCGGCAATTTTCCCGGCACCGTGACACAAAGTGGGATTCGCCCCTTGGTTACTGCCACAATAGCGCGTGTCCAATCAAGCACTTCTTGTGCGGTCGGATCTTGTCCAGCGCGGTACATGGCATCGTAATTGCCCAGCTCCAGAACATCGGCACCGGATGAAACGAGTTGCTCGGGATTAGTAGCCGAAGCAAAAATCACGAGCGCCGGTGCGGCGGCACGCGCTGCAGCAACCAGTTCAGCGTCGGCTGCCACATCCACGGCATGGGCACCCTTGGTCGCTGCGCGCACCAGTGGCAAAACCCGCTCCGGTTCAAACACATCTATTCCAGAAATGGCTTTGAAAAAAGTGCGCGTCATGATAGCCTGGCTGAGGCGTTTTAACATACTAGCTCCTCTATTGATGGGCACGTCCTTGATCGAGAATAGCTCTATTATTTACTAAGAATTTATTCTAGCGCCTATGCAAACTGGACGTCTACTGCAAGCTAGTTCGTGCCACCACTAGTCCAAGTAGGGATTACTGGTCGTTTCTTCCAGCGAAAGATCAAACGTTGGTTCTTCTACCGAACGATCGGCCTCACCACTTTCAAAGACGAGATCCTGCTCTTCTTCCTCTCTGCCTAGCTCTGCTTCCTTGGCCAAGGAGGTGAAATGCAAGCGTTCTGGCACTATCAAGCGATCACTGGTGATCTCGGTATCCGGGGTAGGAGCTAATAGCTTACTGGGCAGCAGGCTTTCGGGTTGCTCGACCTCATAACCCGTTATGGCGCCGTCAGATTCATCAAAATAAATATCGGCCAGGTTTCCGAGCCAATGTCCTGAGCGGGTTACCACCTCGTGATCGAGCATGACGCTAGCAGCTATGAGATCCTCCGTGACGTATGGAGCAAAATCAAGGCCAGCTGTCTCGCCTATCTCGGTAGCCACCACCAGCTGGTGCGGATCGAAGTTCATTACTTGGCCAAGCGGTAGATCAGCGTCAGGCCCGGTGATGTGCTCGCGGTCATCTACCCAATCTACCGAGAATTTTACTACCCGCTGCTCTACTGGATCAATGTATACTTCGCTTATATCACCTAGCTGGACATCATTACCGCTCACGATGGACAGACCCAGGAGATCTCGAACAGTGCGCTCTGCCATACTTCATCCCTCCACTAAGATCTTGCAATTCCACGATGGCTAGCGCAATACCCGATTGAATGTTGCTTCTTACTCGTTCGAATCTTTGAAAGGATCGAGGAAATCCGTGCCCCCCGTGCCACTTTTTTGAATCCCCGCTACCTTTTTGATGAGCAAAAATAGGCTCGCCAGATCGTTCCGGTATTCTTGAATTTCTTGATCCAACGAATCTAGTGGCAGTTCAATTTCTTCACTGAACCGAGAATTATCTTCGGCAAAACGCTTTTTTCGCTCTGCTAGCGCTCTATTAAGGCATTCTTGGACATATTCTCGTTCGTTTGAGATCAATTTGTACATATATTGGGGATTTTGAAATTCCGGAATCAAGGTCGGCGTAGCTTTATAAGCAGCTATGAGGTAACGGCGCTCTTCACTTTGCTTGGCCTTATCGTCTGCGGATTGCGGCAATGAACCAGTGCTGGCGTGCGCAGTATCTCTACCGCGCTGGCTGCTCTTGGCGCCTGCCGGTGTGATATTACTTTTTTCCGTCGTAGCTTTCTTTATACCCAAGTTGCCCAGGAGTGAATTCAAGAAGCTCGGAGACTTTGGATCGGACCTATCGCTATTCACGCAGGAGTTATACCCAGCCTGCTAATCGTGTGACGTGGTGAAGCTACGCTTATGGCGATTGGCCCACTCGAATAAACCTTGCCCTAGATTAGCTACCCAGCCAAGAAAACCCCGTCCGATGGCTCGGTACTTCTGTGAACCCTCATGAGCCACATTGGAGGTGCCATCATAGATGGTTTGGCCAATATCGGTGACGGTACGTTTAACATGCTGATAGGCATAACTTGTTCCATCGACCACTGCGCTACCTACTGCAGTAGCTGTGGCCGTGATAGCCTCACCAGTCTTGACGGCAGCTCTAATCATGGGAAGATTGTTGATTCTTCCATCGGCCTTGCGCGACTCTTCGGCCAAAATACGGTTTGCTTCGCTTCGCCATTTCCCCGCGGGATCCCATGGCAAATCGAAAATACGCTGGTAGGCAGTTAAACGATGTTGACCTTTGATAGCTGCTATTTCTGCCAATAGCACACCGGGAATAGCTTCGGCAGTAAATCTCAAGCCAGTTCCAATGCCTGATAACCCTGCATCGATCGCTGAATCTAGCTGCTGACGATAGTGCATACCTACGGTCTCGACCGGCTTACCGATCCGAGCTGGGACATTGCCCGTGTAGATGCTGATAATTTTGGGCGCACGCGAATTAATACTGACCACGTTTGCATTCATGAGGATTCTATCCTTATCTGCCTGGCCGGGGATAATGCTTGCCGAGCATCTGCTAGACAGCTTTATTATCGCTATCGCGCACCGAAATCCGGTAAAGTGATTACTAACCTTGTGGTAAGGAAGGAATAAACCCTGATATTTCCTTGAGTTGGGGATCAGATATCATGGTCGATGAGGTTGCCAGAATACCCATGATAGGGTACCGTGAGATTAGACTCTCTTAGTGGTTACAGGTCAGCAAGAGAGTGTACAGGAGACCGGAAAAGCCGTGTATCGTAGAGAACTCGAGAAATTCGAGGATCCACTCATCAAGGAGCAATACCTCGAAAAATATGGTGACCCATTAGCAGATGTATCTCCCGATGAACTGATGGAGCTGATGGAAGGGCTTTGGGCTAGCAGATCTGGTCAGTATGCGCAATTGCGCGAAGCACTCAACAAAAAGGGGCTAGATTCATGGTCTGCCCGTATCGAGCTACTAGAAAATTACTTCCGTAATCTGTATGTTCGCCAGAACAAATTAGATGAGGCCAAAGACAAGAGTAGAATCCAGGATGTGGGTGACTTCATAAGTTGTCGGGTAAGGGATCTCATCAAAGCTCATCAAGAGAAGGAAGCGGCAGAAGCGGAACATCTACGTGATCCTTTCGGCCCACGCATCCGTGGGTGGTAGGCGCGGATGTTGATCAAAGCTATTCGCCTGTATGCAAATCGCTGCCCTCATTGTGGCAAACTCATGCGGCTTTACTCATGGACAAATTCACCAGTAAAAGTACCGACCCTCACCCGGGTACGTCTCTGCCCAGAGCGCCACTACCTGGCAACTGAACATATTGCTTCGGGAGTGAGACAAGAATGGTATGAGCAAGGCAGGCCGCTAGATATTTTATCAACGATAGAAGCATTCCCCGATCTGGCAGCAGAAGAAAAACGTATCCACCACAACCTGAATGTTGCGGGCAGAAGTAAATCACACGCCAAAGCAACAGTAGCCGCCGCTGCCAGTACGACAGCAGCCACTACTGCACCTCCGGTGGCTGTTACTGATAAACCATGATTGCTCACCAAGCGGTGAGCAATTACCATTCTCCCAATATTACAGGTCAGGGGCTGTAGATTTTGCCGGTGCGGGCGTCAGCTACCATTTTGGGGGCTGCGTAATGGCCTTCATAAGGAACTGCTAGACAGGCAAAGAACCATTCGGTCTTACCATTCGCCAGGCGGCGTGGCAAGTGGTTGAGATAAACATTCAGCGAATCTATTGCTGGCGGGAACGGCAGCAGCTTGGCATCCCCGAGTAACTTCGCTAACGGTTTTATTTCATCCAAGGAAGAAATCCCTTCAACCGGGGCACCTTGCGCTACCTTGGCCTGAACATAATTGAATGTTCGCGCCAACCCCCAATCGTAACCGCTGATCTTGCCCTGGCTCGCTACTAATTCGACAATGCTTCCTACCGTCTTTTCCGGCAAAAAGACTTCCGTAAAAGAAGTGACAGCAGAGAGTTGCAAGCCAGTGGTAAGAGCATCAACTGCAACTTCCACCAGCGCACCCCCTTTATGTGCACGCCCTTCTCCAAAGAGAGTTTGCAGCATACCAACATAACCCCCAGCCTTTTCGGCATCAGTCAGCGCTCGCTCGAACAGCTTCTTACCGACCGGTTGTTGTTTTACACTGGTATTGGCAGCTGCTTGGGATGGCGCTTTTGACAGTGCTCCGTAACTTGATGGCTGCGTACCGCATCCGGCAATCAGGATGGTAAGAGCTAAAGGTACACCCACTCGAATCTGTTTCACTGGTAACCTCCCCTGGCAGCTAAGTACTACTTTCTCTTGAAGTTTCCGTTACGTATAGTTTAGCTAGCAAATCCTGTCAATGGCTGTAAAAGGCTCCAGAAATCTGCTAAAATAACTCGATTGTTAATTTTGAAGGTTTTTTAAGAGGCTGGCGAACATGATTACGCCCACCACCGCTATCATAGTTGGAGCTATTGCGCTGATCGTTTTTGGTCCCAAGCAATTGCCAGAGCTGGCAAAAGGCCTGGGTAAGGCTATGGGGGAGTTCAAAAAGGGCTTGAACTCTCATCTAGACGATTCAGCTAATAGTTCACATGGTGCTACCACTCCAAACGACAAGACCCAAACGTAAGTAAACACAAGCAAACGCAGCGCGTAGCAAGCTACGCAATTGGCCCAGGTCATGAGCTAAAAAGCTGGCGGTGGGTACAGGGAAAACATGCGGCTTGTCTTTTTGTTTTTGCTGCTGGCTTTTGCAGCTACTGCCTGTATGGGGCCAACCTTGCCAAGCAAACCTCCCAGATCGCCGATAGGCAATTTGCCAGCTCCCGCTAGCAATGAAAGGCCTGTTGCAATAGTTTCAGGGGTGGCACCGGCTAGTAACAAAGTGGGCGATCGCCCACCGTCCACTAACCCTGCGCCGCCTACCGGTGGCAAAGCTGGCCAAACGCCTGGGCAAAACGAAAAGGCTGGTGACCCTTTACCCGGCAGTAATGGCTCGGAACTGCTAGCAACCAGCAAGCTAGATCTGAGACGCCTGGCAAGTAAAAACTACATTCCGCTCATAAAATTTGACAACAAAGGAAGCTATTATTTGCGCTGGTCTCGCGCCACGGTAATAGCAACCGTCGGCGAACGCCCCTTCACTGCAACCGAGCTATCCTACTTGCGAGGGGAAATAGATCGCCTGAACTCTGCTATCGGTCACCGGGTTTTTGCTTTTACTGAAACCGGCACTGGCGACATACCGATCGCTATTCAAAGTACAACGAATGACAACGCGCTGGGTTTCGCGCAATTCTTGCTCCAAACGTTTGCCACCGGGCGAAGCTACGTCGAGAGCAAGGTCATATTGCATCTAGCAAACCTTGGCCGTTATGCTCCAGAACCAGATCGTTATGGCGCGCTTTTTGGAACGGTAACCTTGCATGAACTGGGCCACGTGGCCGGCTTGGATCACAACCCGCAAGAAGGTACGCTGATGAATGCGAGTACCGAGACCACCCCAAGGGTAGTCGGATTCTCGCAAAATGAGATCGATACCCTGCGATTACTTTATGACAATTAGGGTAAAATACTGATCTCGCCTACCTAATAATATATAGGAGAT
>JACQUT010000357.1 GCA_016267585.1 Cyanobacteria bacterium NC_groundwater_1444_Ag_S-0.65um_54_12 | reverse complement strand
TACAAAACTGCTGCTCTGCCGTTTGAGCTACGGGGGCATAACTACTTTCATAAAATAAACGATTTTTACTAATCCTGCACTAGCGAACCTTGAAGGCAAGATCGCGATGGTTGCCGCTGATAATGCCCCAGGGTTGCTCGTTCTGGCGCTGAGCATTGATTTTTACATTAGGAGGCGAGAAGGCAAAAATGTGATCTGCCACGCGCTCTTGATTACCGTCAATCGCATGGGTTGCCCCCGAAACGAAATCCACCAAACGCTGTTCCTGATCGGAGGGCACGGCATGGAGATTTACTATGACAGCTCGCCGTTCACGTAAATGAGTAATAATGGCCAGCGCATCATCAAAAGAACGTGGCTCGAGAACTAACATCTCTGCCTGTGGGGGTGTCGGCAAACCAACTAGCTTCGGGCTTTTCTTGGTATCTAGCTCTTCTAGGTATTCCTCATCTGACTGGCTGTCTAGCCCAATCCATGTCTGTATCTTCCGCAAAATTTCACCACTCATCTACTAGCCTTCCTCCTATACTACGTGCGTTGGCCAAATATTCCGGTTCCGATACGAACCAGGGTTGCCCCTTCTTCCACTGCTATCTGGGCATCGTGAGTCATCCCCATGGAAAGCGTGCTCAAGGCCGGTGCTAACCGATCGCGCAACTCTTTCAGGCTGCGAAACACCGGTCGGGCTTTTTCCGGGTCAGGATCATAGGGTGCCAGGATCATGAATCCCTCTAATGCGATATTAGCAAAATTTGCCGCCTCACTTGTTGCCGCCGCTACTTCCTGGAGTGCAAATCCATGTTTACCAGCCTCTTGTGCCAAGTTAACTTGCAATAGTATGCGCTGCCGCAAACCTTTCCGCTTGGCTTCTCTGGCGATGGCTTGTAGCAATCGCACGGAATCGACACTGTGAATCAGCGCAAAATGCCCGACTGCTTGCGAAACCTTGTTAGTTTGCAGGTGGCCCACTAAATGCCATTCTAGATCTAGATCCTTTAGTTGCTCCGCTTTGGCAATCGACTCTTGCACCCGACTTTCCCCTACAAGCCTGATTCCTGCTGCGTATGCTTGTCTGATTCTTTGCGCTTCTACTCCTTTACTTACTGCTACGATACTTATTTCACCTGGGTCTCGTCCGATCCGGCGCGCGGCTATTGCCAACCGCTCCCCTGAAACCTGGAGCGCCAGTGCAATAGCAGTACCCATCTTCAACTCGCTCCCTGAAGACTGGCTAAGGAACATGGCCTACGAGTGAAAAAATGGCCTCGATCATCTACCACGTTAGCAGTTACTCACTCCAGTAAACGGTGGTCTTCGTCACCCACTGTACTACCAAATTGCTAACCCCTCATCACTCCCCCCGCGTTTTTTAATAGAAAGCAATGCCAGATTGTACCGGCAACCTTGAGCAACGCTAACGTTGCCGCCTGGTGTTCGCCATGCCACGGTCATAAGATATCCGGCGAAAAATTGGGAGACGAAGCGTGTTTCCAAGAAAGGTGCCTATGGTCTACATCAACAAATTGTTGAGCGTCGGAATGTTAGCTTTGGCAGGATGTAACACCGTTTCTGCGGGAACAGGGGGCTTTCCTGGACCAGATATCGCAGCTACGCGGCCTACTTTTGCTATTCAAGCTGAAGTAGTGGATGGTTGCTCGGTTGATCGGGACGCTGATTGCTCGACGAATAAGCATGGCGAATGGAATATTCAGGCAGTTGGCAGCGATCGCCTACCGCCAGGCGCAAATGCCGGGACAACCAAGATCGTGGTAGGCACCATAGATACTGGAGTCGATCCGGCACACCCTGAACTGCGTGGCTTACTCGAGCCAATGATCGATGTAGTAGGAGACGATGATTACGGCTCGGGTTCCGAGAGAAAATCCTACGCTGGCGTAGATGGCAACGGACATGGAACTCATGTGGCGGGAATTATTGCCGCGGTTGGGCGGATGGCTAACCTGCGCATTCTTCCAGTCAAGGCCATAGGAAACTCTGGCGTCGGGGACGATACCATGATTGCTAAAGGTGTCCGTTCAGCTGTTGACTGGCGTGATCCCGGAGATTCCAGCATTCGCATCAAAATTCTTAACCTCAGTATCGGCGGTAAGAACTTTTCCCGCCTGCTCCAGGATGCTATTCGCTACGCCGCGGAACGTGACATCATGATCATCGGCTCATCGGGTAACCGTGGTCGTGGTGTGGATTTTCCTGCCAGCATGCCAGAAATAGTCGCGGTTGGTGCGACCAACTACCGTGACGAAATTGCCGAGTATTCGAATCGAGGACCGGAGTTGCTGCTAACTGCTCCCGGCGGGGATGCCGATCAAGCGATACAGTCTACTTGGCCTACCTATCTCACTGCCACCGATCTGCGCCGTGGTATTGGCAAGCCGCACTCGAGCGGAGACATGATGGGCACCTCGATGGCTGCCCCCCATGTGTCAGCCGCCGTGGCATTGCTCCTGGCACAAGATCCTTCCCTGTCACCGCGTCAGCTATTAGATCGTCTCACCGCATCAGCTAATGATCTTGGCCCGCTTGGCCCGGATCCTTATTTCGGTGTCGGTCTGCTAGCAGTAAAACAAGCTCTGCTGATGTGGGGAAATGACCTGTATTAACAAGGTAACCATGCGTTACTTGCTAATCAGCGCTACCGCCGCTCTGAATCTGGGCTGTAGCAGTCCCACTATGATCAACTTATCAGGACACGTGCTGGACGCCACCGGTAAACCTTTAGCTGGCGTCACGGTGACGACCAAAACTAACTCTACTATTACCGCTGCCAGTGGCGCTTGGCAACTCATAGGTTTACCAAACGACACCCTGCAATTACGAAAGGTCGGCTTCCATACCCAGGTAATCCCGGCCGGCAACAGCGAGGTTCGATTAACAGCCACACCAGGCCCCATCAGGGTCGTCTGGGATGAACGTTGGTTACCGCAGCCCACCGCTGGACTAAAAGCTTACCTGAGCAGCAAAGGCCTCGCTATCATCACGATCGCTCACGGGGCGCTTCCCCCTGCCGAAGTTGTTGTCCTGCTCTCGCCAGCCTTTTTTACCGCGGAGGCTGCGCAACAGTTACTGGCTATGAGCAGAAGCGGCAGCACGCTCATAATTGCTGGCGAGTGGGGCGGATACCCTGGCGTTGATCGCGAGGCCTTGAACTTGCTTTCACAACCCGCCGGTATTACCTTCGAAGGCTCGCTGATACGTAACTTGACGACGACTGGCGTCTCCGAATGGCTTTCTCCCTTGTTCATCGATCCTGCCATTTCGCCAGCTAACGGTGCACGCTTTTTTTCAGCAGGTTATCTCACCATCGTTCCACCAGCCAAACCCTTCGCGATATCTGGCGAGCGCTCCTACCGGGTGGCCAGCTCGAGCTGGTCGAAAGGCTCGCAAGTATTGGCAGCATACAGCCCGCTGGGTGCTGGGAAGATCATAGCGCTCAGTGACACCTCTTGTTTCTCGGATGAAACGGTGCGTAGCCAAAAAAGTCCGCGCTGGCAAAGTTCAGACAACGCGAATCTAATGCTGGAATTGATCCGTTTTTGAGGGAATCTTGATCAATTAAGCGATAACTTGCGACCGCGGTAGAAAAAGTAAGCGCGTTCGCCCAGCATCACGCGCAGCGATTTCAAACGACAAATCTCCTTTTCGAGTAATCGTACTTCTTCGGCAATCCGTTCACGCGGACCCGGTAGTTCCAGTAATGATTGTTTAGTTATAATGTCAGTTTGAATCAGGTTAGCAATAGTATAAGATACTGCCACCGGATCGCTGGGTAAATCTGGCACCTTCATGTCTGCAAGCGCCAACAGCACCTCGGTGTAGGCCAGGTATAATTCTTGAGCACGTACCAGATCTGTGGGTACGACGGGATCGTTGTGATCCAGCAACATTATTCTGGCTTTGGCATAGGTTTCTGTGGGCAACATATCTAGCAAGCGATAGCGCGCACCGCCTTTTATGGAAACGCTCATTCTACCACCTGGTTGAATGGTCACCGCCATGAGTTCAGCTAGCGTTCCGGTAGGTGAAGCGGCTCTTTCGATACCTTCTTCACGGTGGCTGGTCCGAGCTAGTCCTACCGCAAAATGCCGCGAGCTTTCCAGGCAATAAGCGATCATCAAGTGATAACGTGTCTCGCAGATATGCAGAGACAATTCCATTCCCGGGAACAAGACTACCTCCAAAGGCAAGAAAGGAACTATCAACTGCTCAGGCATTACTGGTCTCCGATTTCCTTTGGGTGTAGCTTATTAACATGGCAGAAACTCTCTCGCGTCGTACGATATTAAAAGGCATGGGAAGCGCGACCTTGTACCTGTTATCAGGTACCCTCCCATTAGCGGGCTGCCACCGTGCCAAACCCGCTATTACGACTGCCAATTCGGCGCTGGCGACCACAGAGCTTTTGACGCTCGAGCGAGTGATCGAACGAATAGTGCCTGGCAACTCGACCGCTCCTTCCGGTAATGCTCTCGGGGTAGCCAAAGCCTTCGCCAACCTGTTGCCATCATTGGATACCCGTTTACAAGAACAATTTCACCAACTTCTGGCAATATTCGAAGGAGTTCCCCTGCTAGCCGGGAGCCTCACCCCCTTCACTGAACAGTCACCCTCGGGAGCTGATAATTATCTGCGTTGCTGGGAACAGGGATGGTTAGATTTGCAGAGACAAGGTTTCCAAGGGCTACGGCGCTTGGCTGTGGGGATCTACTATGCAGATCCCAGTTCATGGCAAGCTATCGGCTACCCTGGACCTTGGATCGGGCAGCGCGATGTAGGCTATGGCCTGGATAACCAGCAAGAGCTACCATTGCTTAACCCGAATGTTTACGCGAGCTTTCGTTGATGACTACTTTGCCATTCACTGCTATCGACCACCCGAACACTTTCAGCTCACCCAGCGGTGCGGTACAGCTAGAGACCGATGTCTGCGTGATCGGTTCCGGAGCCGGTGGAGCCGTCATGGCCGCTGAACTGGCTGAAGGCGGCATGCAGGTAGCCTTGCTGGAAAAAGGACCCTATGTGACACGCAAACAAATGAACCAACGCGAGCGGGACATGATACCCCTCCTCTTCGAGGATGCTGCTTCGCGCACTACCAAAGATGGCGGTATGGTAGTTTTGCACGCCCATTGCGTCGGCGGTACTACGGTAGTGAACAATGCTATCTGCTTCGATCCGCCAGCCTGGCTGCTCGAGGAGTGGGCCAAACAACATGGCGTAGTTGGCATATCAGAACGCGAGCTAGCTCCTAGCGTAGCCAAGGTCAACTTTATTCTCAACGTTCAAGAAATAGTTACGCCCGAGATCAATGCCAATGCGCAAGTAATGCTGCGGGGCGCCAAAGCGCTGAACTTATCAGGCAAGCTTTTCCGACATAATCGCACCGGCTGCTTACAAAGCGGATTCTGTGTCGTGGGTTGCTCTTACGATCGTAAGCAAAACATGCACATCACCTATGTGCCGCGCGCTCTTTCTTTTGGCGCCCGACTTTATCCAGAAACGCAAATCGAGTTACTACACCAGGAAGGCAAGTACCTCAAGATGGCGAGTGGATTCATTCGCCATCGCCAGACTCGTCAGCAATTTCCACTGTCAGTCAAGGCCAAGCTCTTCGTAGTTTGTGGCGGTGCCATATCCACACCAGCCCTGCTCCTGGCAAATGCTATCGCGAATTCGAGCGGACAGGTCGGCAAAAATCTCTATTGTCATCCCACTGCTCCCGTTTTAGCGGATATGGGCGATGAAGTAGTGAAAGCCTATCAAGGTATTCCTCAAGTTAGTTATCTTGATGATTACTTGCGCCCGGTCAATGGTTTCGGCGGTTTCTTGCTAGAGTCAATTTTTGCTGGCCCTTCGCTCTCTGCTAGCTTTCTGCCACGCTGGGGCAAAGACCTGCACGAGCAAATGGCGCATTTCAACCATTTTGCAGCAGCTTTCGTACAAATTCGTGACGAGGAGCCGGGACGCATCTGGCTCGACCCATCCGGTATACCAGTGGTTGATTATGCGCTTGACTCGCGTGATGCTGCCAAGATCCGGCAAGGCTACCGCATGCTGGCAGAATTATATTTGCAGGCCGGTGCCAGAGTTGTTCATATTCCGCATAGCGCTACACCGGTAATAACTAAAAAGGCTGACCTGTCCGTTATCCAGCAGCTCTCTTTGGCACCGGCCAAAACTAGCCTGCTCTCGGCTCATCAAATGGGCACGTGCCGCATGGGAGAAGATCCGCGTCGCACCGTAGTGGATTCGCGGGGCAAAGCTCACGATCTCGAGAACCTTTACATAGCAGATGCTTCGGTGTTTCCTACCGCTATTGGCCTGAATCCGCAAATTACCGTTGCCAGTATCGCTACCCACTTTGCTCGGCAGCTATTACGCGACCGATCTAAAAGCTAACCTGCCGATCCGCTGGGTATTTGGTAACTGCTCACAGTTACTGTTATTTCCAGCTGCTACCAATGCTTATACCGGCTGCCAGCGTGGCCAGATTCTTGGTCAAGGAGGGTGGATCGTCGTGCAATCCACCTGGCAAGGCCATAGCACTTATTTCCAGATGAAGAGCACTATCGGGACGCGAGAATTGCTGCAGACCAATACTCAACCGCAGATAAGGTCGGCCCAATAGCGGAAAGACATCTTGCGAACCTGGCCCTTTGGCTTCCAGCGCGGTCGGTGTACTGGTAAGTGTTGTTTGGGTGGCATTGAAAGCTTGTGAGGCAAAATTCCCGCTACTGCGACGGAATCCGACATAACCGATCGGACCGAGTTCCAGACCCAGCGAGTAGGACAACGGATCTATCAGTCGGTGGTAGAGCAAGATGCCTGCCAGCGGTCCCACACCTAGACCGGCTTGGAAATCTCCCGCGCCATTGCCGATCCCGACTGCTAGATCCGGCATCACGACCCCGCCCCAGTAGGGTTGGATGTGAAATGGTTCGGCATTGCGATCATTGATCCCCATCCTGACTGCTCCCAGGGCTAAAAAACCGAGATCTCGCCCCCCTACCAGTGGAAGGGTGAATCCAGAAACCGGCAACATGGGCCAAGCAGTGATTTCTACCTCGAAATAGCGGCTCTGGGGATAGGTCCAGTCGCGATATTGTTTGAACTCGCTGATGGCCGGGTACGAAACGTTCTTCCAAGAAAACGTGGCGGCGCCTAAACCACCATACTGGCCTGGCCCCCGCTGCAGCAGCGGCGTTACACCAGCCATGTTAAAAGTCCAGAGAGCGCCCAACGATAACAGTGAGGGATCGTCACCGTGAAACTTCGAGAAGCGAGTGCCTTCCAGTGAACCTTTGGGCAAGCGCTGGCGCACTATACCGGAAACCTGCTCGCGAATTAACGCAAAGGCTTGTGCTGCCGTGGCGGCAAATTGATAGCGACTGATTTCCAATCTTCCGCGAAAAGTAGCATCCGGAAATCCGGAAAGAATCTGATAACGCAAAACAGTATTGAGTACCGCCCGGTAAGCATAATCGACCGGGTTCACGTCATTAAACGGATTGTTGAGAGCCCGTGCGCTGGGAGCCGTGATGAGCCGCTTTTTCTCGACTAGACGCATCAGCTTGTCGAAGATCGCTGCCATCTCGTAACGGTTGACTGGACGGCGTGGTTCGAAGCGATGTGCTTCTATACCAGGGATCCCGTCGTACAGATTGTATTGGTTGGCTATTGGCTCGACTATGGCTCTTTCTGATTGTTCTTCGAGATCTTCGAACGCATAGAAACTGAACGAACTGTCCGCTAGCGACACGCCGCTCATGGTTTCTAGCTCCAAGATGAAGGCTGATAAGGTCTTGGCAAACTCCAGGCGATTGAACGTGACTTCACCCCGAAAAGTTCCATCTTTGAATATCGGCATGAGGCGATGTTTGACTGCCACATCTTCCACTGCCGGTGCCGCCCAATGGTCTGATGGCACATCGGGGAACACCTTGCTCTCATCAGCCTGCGCTGCTGGCCCACCCACCAATACCAAACAGCAGGCAATAAAAGCGTGCATCAGAACTGATCGCATGACTACCTGCTCTTACCCGGCTACCCATGACTCCTAACTTACTTTTCCGAAGCGTTAGTCTTCCTATGAGCAGGGGTACAGCGTAGAGGAAGGAGGCATGTGGTGATGTGGCAAAGGCTTGCCTGGACTCTGGCATTTCTGTTAGTTGGTTGTACCGGTTCTGTCAAATTCGACAGCGTAGAATTCCGGCCAGCTCCTGCCGACAAGAATCTGACGGTAGGAAAACAAGATTTCTCGGCGCGCGTTCGCTATACGGTGAGCGGCTTGGGGGCCTGGGGCGGAACGGTAGAGGTAACAGCTATCCAGGATGCTTCGCCAGTGGTGCCAGCTCTTAGACTGGAACGTGCCAGTGTTCCGCTAATGTTGCAGCCGGCCAAAAACCGTGATCTCACGCTCAAGAGCAGCTGGAAACTGAAAATGGGCGAGGAGCAGGCCACCTCTTCATTTGAATTACATTACAAGATTTTCGACGGTGCAGGCGAGCTGTTGACCGATATAGCGACCACCTATACTATTGCCCAACCATGAAGCTCGCTTACTTTTTGGGAATCAAGAGAACAGCTGCTACAGCAGCGCCTAGCAATACCAAGGCGGCAATCGCCCCGTAAAGTGGCGCACGATTGATGTTGATATCATAACGCCAGACTTCCGCCAGTACTTGACCACCGGTGGGCGTCGTGTCCTTGTAGACTAGCGTATAGACGCCAGGCGGCACTTCGAAGCCGAGCGTCAAGAAAATGGCCTCACCGGGATAAGCCAAGCGGCGCGTAGTGGCGATGGTAAAAGGGTGCGGGCGATAAACGCTGCCCCGGAGGCTCTCCAGGAAAAAATCGCTCGCATTGAAAACTTTGAAAGAACGATTAGTATCCCGGTTCGTGACCTTCAAGCGAATGAGAGCAAAGATCCGACGCGTATAGTCTTCCGAAAACATGCCATTGTTCGTAAAAAAGGTCATTGGCAAGCCACGAATACCGGCTGGCGGCGGATCTACATAGCCGCCCGGAAGGGATTCTTTGCCTTCGTAACCGTTGATACCTTTGCTGGGAAAAAAGGCGGCTTCCGTCTGATTGTCATACAGTGATAACCAGATCGGCTCGAAGGTATAAGGAAGGTATTGCACATCTTCCACCGCCAGCGCCAAACGGCCAGCGGGGGCCATAGCCATTATCAAGACCATTCCCAGGGTAAGGAAGGCGCGTCGCATTAAACTCCTCCACGTATACGTCCGCTTTGTACCCCTAGCTGGAGGAATTCAACATCCGGTCAGAAATCTTCCGCCTGCCCCAGCGACTCGCGCAGCGCGGCCTTGCCTTCATCAAAAATTTGCTCTAGCAGATCCCGGCCTATGTCCGCCATGCCGGGCGCTGTCTCAATATCCGCGAAGATAGCTTCGAACCAAGCAGTAGCAGTGATTTGCTGCGCCCAGTTCGCTAAATCGTCCCATTCTCCGTCGTGGATTCCCAAAATAAAACGCGCCCGGAAAGGGTTAATACCCGCTAGCTCGTAGATGGGGACCCGCAAATCGTTTCCTTGTCCGGTATCGAAATAAATAGTGCCGTCACGCCCCACATCGGTATCGGCAAAGATGTCATAGCGTCGAAGCAATTCCGCGGCTTCTGCTAGTAGACTCTCGTAGGCGCGTTGCCCCGCCGGTTCGATTACGAAGGTATTCTTGCTCAGATCGAAGCGAAGCAAACCTTTTTCTTCTGCTTCTTCAGTTAGTTCGCGGAGCACGTCCACGTCTGCTGCGGTAGTCTGGTAGCCGCGCTTGAACTGGTGCAAAATGAACATGATCTGGTAAGCACGCATTTGTCGGCGTTGTGCTTGCGCTGGTTCATTCGACAGCACTGCGATTTCACAAAAAAGCACTTCTCTCCCACCAGGACGTTGCCGCGGCAAAAAGTATTCTTCCAGCTGCGCATCCGGATCGAGCAGTGTCTGGTTGGCCTCGAAGGATATGTTGTCGCGAATGACCAGTTCGCCGCCGTCGTGTACAAAGATGAATTTCTGCAACTGCTCGAGCCATTTAGCATCGCCAGGCGTCAAGTTACGTTCAGCTACCAAGGCAGCTGGATCTTCGGCACCCAGGATGGAAAAGACAAATTCTAGCGCTGGTTGCTGTACTTCTGCCTTTTGCAAAGGTAACAGCAGCTTGCCGATACGTGTTTCATCACGAATCTCTACCAAATAAGTTGCTGCCATCGGAAATCATCTCCTGGTGAGCAGTTACTACGGCAAAGCCCCTTGCTGTCAACGGCGCCGCCCACCACCCCACGAACGAAAGCCACCAGAACGCCGGTTACCCCAGCCGGAGCCACTACCGGACGAACGCCTCCCACTCCAGCGACCATCATTACTAGAACCGCCACCAAACCACGAGCGCCGCTTGGTAGAATAATCTTGCCCGCTACCGCTGCTGCGATAGTTACTGTTATAGCCGGGATTTCCACCGAAAGTGCGTTGACTCTTTAACGGTTCTTGTTTTTTGCCAAACAACCGGCCAAAAAATCCTTTATTTTGCGACATCTGGGTCTGGTAGCGAGGAGTGGCACGATAATTGGTACGGCCATCGCGGAGGACTACCACTTTGCCAGGCGGCGTAGAGTATTGCCAACCTGGACGCATGAGCTGGCTCAAGACGAATAGTTGAACAAAGGGGTTGTCTAGCAAGCCATGTTGATATTGCGGCGGCGGATAGCCCTGGTAATGTGGTGCACCATCGGCTCCCGATAACTGATAGGGAAAACCTTGCTGACCATTGCTAGCACCGGTTTGCTGCAACTGAAACAATTTATCATCCGCTGGTTGCAAGCCGGGCTGGTTGTTCTTTTCCAGGTAGCCCGCCACTCGTACTAGACCAGCTTTGCGATCGGCGTCAATGAGCAATACTTCTTCACCCTCGTAGATCTCGTTTGCCCTTTTCTCGAAATTCTGCATCCATTCCGCAAAGTCCTTGCCCGCTGTCTCGAAAAAGGCTTGATGAACGGCATCGAGGTTGATCTTTCCCTTCTGCCCTTGCACCTGGGCCGAAGAGTAATGCTCGGTAATTCCCGAGGCAGCTTGTTTAGACTCTTTGGGCGAACAACCGAGTACTAGCGCCACCAGGATGACAGTAATCGGGAAGATACGATAATTTCGCATATCTCAACCTTACTACATCGAAAGGGGATCGGGGAAGAGCATATTTAGAATTCTATTCTTCTACCACCGGTTCAAGCGTTCAAGAGTGAAGTTACTAGCAAGGTAGCCGTCATGGCGATCAGGGCGATCGCCAGGCCCCAAGCAATGACGTTATAAACTGGCCCATTAACATAGCGGCCCATCAAGCGGCTATCGTTCACCAATCTCAGCATGAAAATCAGGATTATTGGCAAGAGAATACCGTTGATATCTTGTGCCAAGAGTAATACGAATAGCAACGGCAACTGCGGCCAGAGCACCACCAAGGCACCGAGCGCTATCAAGCAAGTATACAGGCCCAGGAATACCGGTGCCTCTTTGAACTCTTTACTAACACCGGTTTGCCAGCCAAAAGCCTCGCAAATCGCGTAAGAAGTCGCCAGTGGTACCACGCTAGCCGCCAGCAGGGATGCCCCAAATAGCCCCAATGCAAAGAGTAATTCGGCGTAATGTCCGGCTATCGGCGCTAACGCTCTGGCGGCATCGGCAGCATCAGAAATATGGTGCGGTTGCTGCTGGGGATAATAAAGGGCTCCGGCCGTTGCCACTATGATGAAGAATGCCACGAAATTTGTTACGAAAGCGCCAAAAAGCACATCAAAACGCGCATAGCTGTAAGTACGCGTGGTTATCCCTTTATCCACTACCGATGATTGCAGAAAAAATTGCATCCAAGGGGTAATAGTGGTGCCGATCATGGCAATGAGTATCAGTAGATAGCCGGAGATATGGGAGTGCAGCATGACGCCTGATGGCCTGGATGGTAATTGCGGGACCAAAAGACCATGGAAGACCTGGCCCCAGTTTGGTTGAACCAGTAGGCCTGCCAAAACATAGGTAAGAAACAAAATGGAGAGGCCAATCAGTGCTTTTTCTACTTTTTCATAAGTGCCTTTTACCACTAGCCACCAGACAAAAATGGCAGCTCCCGGCACTGCCAGGTACTTGGAAATGCCGAGGATTTCCGAAGCGGCTGCAATACCTGCAAATTCGGCAATGATGGTGGCGATGTTGGCTATTAACAAGGCCAGCATCGCCACTCCGGTCATCTTTACGCCAAAACGTTCGCGGATCAATGAAGACAGCCCTTTACCAGTAACTGCCCCCATGCGGGCTACCATTTCTTGCACCATCGCCAGTACGAAAGTTATTAGTAAAAGGACCCAGAGTAGCGAATAGCCATACGTCGCTCCGGCAGTGGCATAAGTAGCTATGCCTCCGGCATCGTTATCGGCGTTTGCCGTCACGAGTCCCGGACCAATGGTCCCGAGCAAGAGCAGCCAACGACGCTTGTTAAAACGTATGGTAATTAGGGACTCGGTATCCTGTTCGGGTGAAAGCTTGCCAGTTGCGGGCATCAGCGTTCTTCCTCCGGGGAGCGAAGGCTCATGGCATCGTGAACGCTGACCACCCCTACTAGTACCCCGGCGGTATTGATCACTGGAACAGCCAGTAATTTGTAATGGGCAATAATCGCGGCAGCCTCTTTGCAGTTGTCAGATTCATGTACCAGGTAAAGCTGCGGTGGAAATAGCTCGGCAAGACGTTTGGTCGATTCGGCGATTATCAGCTCGCGTAGTGATAAAGCACCTGCCAGTCGACCAGCCTCGTCTACGGCGTAAAGGTAAGCGTATACTTCGTCGGACGGTCGGAGCTCGCGCAGCCAGGCGATGGTTTTACCAACTGTCCAATCACCATTGACTTCCAGATAACTGGTGGTCATGAGTGCGCCGACGGTGCCTTCTTCATGCGCTAGCAGATCACGAACCTCACTGGCTTCTTCCTGTTCCATCAAGCCAATGAGGTGCCTGGCACGCTGCTCTGGCAGTTCGTAGAGCAGGTCGGCTGCCTCATCGGGTTCCATTTCTTCCAGGACATCTGCCGCACGATCGTAACTCAGCTCATCTAGAATGGCCGAACGCATCTCTGGCGAGGATTCTTCAATCAGGTCAGCGATCTGGGCATCATCCATGGTACTGAGCAACTGAAAACGTTGGTCGTGACCGAGATCTTCGACAATGTCCGCCAGATCGGCCGGATGTAATCGTATCAACCGATCGTGGGAAACTTTGAGGCGTACTTTGGAAATTTCTTTTTCCATCGGGTCTATCAGGTCCCAACGCACTATTCCTTCAGAAACTTTCCATGGCAGGCGATCGTTCAGCCAGGCCAGAAAAGAGGCTAAGCCAAGACGGCGTGCCAATCCCCATGGACCGATATCTACTCCGATGACCCAAAGTTGCTGACCTAGCAAGTTGAGTTGCAAGTCGTTCACGCGTACGACATGAGCGCCATTGATATCCACTACCTGGCTATCCATTACATCCATGGCCAGCAGGGGCGTAGTGACAGAAAGCGCAGGACAGTCGACAAAATCTGTGGCAGGTTGTACTAGCAAAAAATGCTTGACTTCCAGGCTAGCAACTGCCTCCCACGGTATTACATTCTTTCTTTGACCTATTTTGACTACCAGCCCGGTGACTTGCGGGAATGGTTCACCTAGACGAAAGGTAAGATCATACACCCGTCCTAGCTTTTTTCCTTGGTTGTCTAGGACGGGCTTATTCAGTAGCTGTGATAAGAAGAGCATGTCAAGCTCTGGCTTACTATCTTGGCGCTCGCTTTGTCAATCCTATAATGTCACCATGTCCTGATGGCCCAAGCGCCGCTTGGCGTACCAACGAACGATCACTGCAATGCCAACACGGCATCCGCCATGCCAGCACCATAATGCGGATCGAAACCAACCGGCCCGAGATCCTTGGCCGTTTTCATTAGCTTATCTCTGACTTGCTGCGGTGACATTTGCGGATTGGCAGCGCGTAGCAGGGCGGCGATGCCGGAAACTATAGGGGCCGCCTGGCTGGTACCACTGAGTGCCGCATAATTCAGCTGTATTTTGTCCTCTGGCGGCAAGGCGTCAGGATGTTCTTTAGCAAATCTGGTGAGGGAAACCTCGTAGGTAGGGAAAGTTGACCATATGCCGTAACCAGGTGCAGCAACCGCTGCCCAATCGCCATAGTCTGACCATGGGGTCACTTTATCTTGTGGATCGAGGGCGCCAACTGCTATCACACCGGGTTCACTTGCCGGATATTGTTTGGGATTTCCCTGATCTCCAGAGTTTCCCATAGCTGCGACCACTACCACGCCTTTGGCCAGCGCATAACGAATTGCACTGGCAATCGCCTTAGAGCGTTTCGTCGTACCGAGGCTGAGATTGATTACCGCTGTGCCGTGATCGGTAGCCCACTGGATGGCGGTTGAAACGCTTTGAGCACTTCCACCGGCGTCGCCCAGCGCGCGAATGGGTAGAATTTTGACTTCGGGCGCTACTCCGACCCCACCGATACCATTACTGAAGATGGACGCCACGATCCCTGCTACATGGGTGCCATGTCCATTGTCATCACGCGGATCGTTATTATTCTCCAGGGTATTGGTGCCATTCAACAAATTAGACCGTAAGTCGGGATGCCCCAGGTCCACTCCCGAATCGACTACCGCGACGGTTACTCCTTGCCCTTTAGTAACCCGCCAAGCCTGCATCGTGTTTATTTTGGGATGGTGCCACTGCTGTTCCAGCAACGGATCATTGCCGCCCAAGCCGATCAGCGGCTTATTGCGACTACTGCCGCCCGAAAACTGACGGATCGCGGCAGTTGGCCTCGGAAGTCGGAATAGCAAATTCTCTTCTACAAAGCTCACCGACGGATCGCTTGCCAGATCGGCCTTCAGCTTTTCCAGGTTGTCGCCCGGGTTAGGAGCTACCAGCACTATTTCGAGCGTCGGGTTATGGCCAAGAATACGCGCTCGGCGCGCCAATTTAGTGACATTACCAGACCGATAACCCACCAGTAATTGGCCAGGCACTGCAGTGGCCTCCAGGGAATCGACAGCATTACTATGGGTGGGTGCCAAGCCAGGTTGCGGAGACCCGCATCCCGCAACAGCGATAATAAACCCGCCCAACAATACGACCTGAGACTTCATCATCACGCCCCCTTACACCTTGTACTGGCCCTTCTTTGGACCAGTAGTGAACAATGACGTCTATCTAAGAAGGCCGACAATGGCCAGTTAAATTATTGAAAAGGCCACTCTATATAACCTATTAAAACGAGCAATCGCCCGATATCACTAAGAGCCAAGCGTAAGATAAGATTAAACTATTGTCAAGTAAATTTTAAAGATCAGCTAAATAATTCCTTGCTATCTGTTATTGTTGAACCAATGGAAGAAATAACGAGAGCCGATCACCTTGCCATCCGGGTGATACTGTTGCCCAAAGACACCAACGAGCACGGTACTATTTTCGGCGGTGTCATTCTTTCATATATTGACCTGGCAGGTGGGGTAGAAGCGCGTCGCAATACCGATCACCCGCTGGTGACGGTTGCTTTGCGAGAGGTGATCTTCAAGCAACCCGTGTATGTAGGAGATATCATCAGCTTCTACACTTCGACTCGCAGGCTGGGGCGCACCAGTATTACGGTGCGCATCAGGGTAGAGGCGCAGAGACACCACAACCCGCTCGAGATCGCCATGGTCACCACCGCCGAAGCCGTGTTCGTAGCCATTGACGAACAGGGTCGTCCTGTTCCGCTTAGCTGAACCAGCAAATCGACTTATCGCATAATGCTACCGGGGCTAAATATGCTGCCGATGGTCAGGAAGAAGCCTGCGATGCCAAACATGGCTTTCCCGAAAATACCAGACAAGCCTTCCCCCGAAACCCGTGAGTAACGTGAGGAGTAATCGGCCGGGTCCGGGCCATCCGGATCTAGCTTTTTATGCAATCGCCGTGCCTTGGCTCGTTCGTTATCGTTTGCAGACAAGTCATAAGCCCTGCCCAAGGCCGACCGGATGCGATCTTCCTTGGATTGTTTATTCATGTCATTGAAATCTCTGTCTGTGATCCGAGCGATTTCTCTTAGCTCCGCTGCGTTGCCGGATTTCATGATGGCATATTGAAGTTCACTCTCCGGAAAGGAAATGTGATTTTGATCAGGAAAAATCGCGCCGCGGTGGCCCGGTTCGCCACATGTTAGCTCAGAAGCCGCTCTTGCTCGGTTCAGATGGTCGATCACCTGGGGCGAAATGAGCCTCTTGTCCGCGTCATAGAAAGGCGTGGGAGGATCGATCGGATGGACATCGCCATGGCTATTTGCCTTTAGCTTGCTCCGTGCTATCCGGCATGCTTCGTCAGCCGTTTTTGTTGCAATGACCATCTAATGCCTCCTCAGCGCTAACGCACCATGGGTTTGTATGACCAAGTAGTTATATGGCCAGTGTTAAAGATCTTTCACCTGGCAGTTAAAGGCCTGATTAAGTTTGCAACAGATGTTGGTCACCACTAATTGCTGGCAGGAAAGTGGCTGCTCTCTGCCCGGTGACGCACTGCCTCCAGGATAGCTTGCTGGTAGCCGCCAAGCGCACCAAAGGTCTTGCCGAATAGCTGCGCCATGGCTCGATTAAAGAAGCCATCCGGTGTGACTTCTGTATGGCAAGAAAGGCGGGTTCTACCGTCTGGTAAGCTTTCCAAGCCAAATGACATCACAATTCGGTCGGTGTTGGTTAGCTCTGGTGTGGTGGTATTTTGGAAGACATAGCGTCGGCAAGGTTCCCAATCAAGGACACGCTGATCCCAGGATCGCCCGTCACTCAAAGGATAACGAATGATACTGCCCGGCACCGGATCCGATCCGCCCAGTATTGTACGCCGGCCAATACCGGGAAGAATACGCTCCATACCATCACCTATGGCGTGCCAATCAGTTACCAGTTGCCATATGCGGTCGGTTGACGCGTTTATTTCCACGGCATGGTCGGCAGTGATTTTCGCGGGCGCCGCAAGGCCTGCAATCAAGAAAAAAAGGACCGGCAACAAAGCCATTCCGGTCGTCAAAAGCAGTAATCGAGCTATTGGCCCCATATGAATCCTCTGATAGC
>JACQUT010000338.1 GCA_016267585.1 Cyanobacteria bacterium NC_groundwater_1444_Ag_S-0.65um_54_12 | reverse complement strand
GAGTGAACATGCGCCAGTAGGAATCCAAGATCGCCACAAGTTGCGGCTACGCTTGGTGACGAGTTTTTTTGCAGTAGGCATCCTGCTAGCATTAGTCTTGGCGGGAGATTGGGGAATCCTGCTTGGCTCGTTGGGAGCAGCCGTCTTCGCTTCGCGTGAGTTGTTCGCGCTCTTCGAAGCGAAAGGTTACCGGCCAGCCAGTAACTTGGGCATAGTAGCCTGCTTGTCGATCATGGTTCTCACTTACTTATCGGGAACGCGTTTCCATGGTGCTTTTTTGACAGCAGTTTTCGTGCTGAGTTTCATTGCCCTGATCATCAGAGGCGCACCGTGGTTCCCCCATGGCAATCTCCTGGAAGGCTTGAGCGGTCGAGGGTTGCCAGACAAGCTAACCGGTCCCCAGATAGCTAGTATATCCGACGTTGCTACCACTTTTCTGGGTATTCTATATACGGGCTGGTTGCCGAGCTTTGTCATTTTATTGCGCAAATTCGAGGTGGCCGCTACTGTCTCACCGGAAGGCCAGCGTTACGTTACCGCAGGCGGAATTGCTTACCATTATCCTCCTGGTATCTGGTTGACCTATTTGTTCTTTGCTATTGTGGTTGCTACCGATGTGGGAGCCTATTTCGTCGGTAAATTACTTGGTAGACATCCCTTGATTGGTCCACTTTCGCCACGCAAGACTACGGAAGGGGCATTGGGTGGTCTATTATCGGCCGTAGCTATTGCAACACTTTTTGGATTACTAGCTGATGTGGGTCTGCGCGCCTGCAATTTACCACCACTCCTGTTTCCATGGTGGCAATGTACTTGCCTGGCTATACTGACTAGCATCACGGCACAAGTTAGTGATTTATCTGAATCATTGATCAAGCGTGACGTCGGCAAGCGAGATGCGGCTGAATTGATCCCGGGGCATGGCGGAATGCTTGATCGAGTGGACTCTTATCTCTTGTCAGGCGCAGTAGCCTATTGGTACATACTTTATTTCTGGAAAATCTTTCCTTGAGTGCTGAAATCATAAAGTTAGCCATTTTGGGCGCAACCGGTTCAGTAGGTAGGCAGGCCTTGGAAGTGGTGCGTGCCCATCCAGAGCGCCTTAAGGTAGTTAGTCTGGTCGCTGGCCATAACCTGGCTTTACTGGAGGAACAATGGGAGGAGTTTCAGCCCCTGTCATTGGCGGTAGCTGACTCGAACTCTGCCGCGCGACTCCAAAGCCGACCGGCAGCTAAACTGGGGGGCAAGGGTTGCCATATTCTGTATGGTTCCCAAGCTATCAGTCAAATTGCCGCAGCAACGGAAGTAGATATGGTGTTAGTAGCGCTTTCGGGGATTCTAGGTCTAGCGCCGACCTTGGCTGCCATCAGAGCAGGGAAGAAGGTAGCCTTCGCCAACAAAGAAACCTTGGTCGCCGCTGGCCCGCTCGTACTGGAAGCTCTGCGCGCTGAGCCAGCTGCCATACTCTGCCCAGTAGATTCCGAACATAGTGCTTTATGGCAAGCCATGTGGGGTGAAAGAGCAAGTACGGTTCGCAGAATAGTAATTACGGCGTCTGGCGGTGCCCTTCGGGATATGCCGCTTGCGGCAATTGACCAAGCTGCTGTCTCCGCCGTCTTGGCTCACCCTACTTGGCCAGAAATGGGTCGCAAAATTACCGTGGATAGCGCTACTCTCATGAACAAGGCTCTGGAAGTAATTGAAGCGCATTATTTATTTGGTATACCGTACGATGCTATTTCGGTAGTGTTGCACCCGCAAAGCGCGGTCCATGGGTTAGTCGAATTCGTGGACGGCTCTATCAAAGCTCAAGTTGGTCCACCCGATATGCGTATACCCTTGCAAATAGCATTACTTTACCCAGAACGCCAACCCGCCCCATGGGAAAAGCTGGAGTTAGCTAACTGGACTTTCGCGCCTATCGATCCAGAACGCTATCCAGCTCTAGAACTGGGCTACCAGGCTGGCCGCCTCGGAGGAACGGCACCAGCGGTGCTCAATGCTGCCAATGAGATAGCGGTAGAACGCTTTCTGGGCGGCGAAATCGCTTTTGGCGAAATAGTGTCGTTAGTTCGCGACGTATTGTTTAGCCATACCCCGGGATCAGCTGATACTTTGGAGGAAGTCCTGGCGGCTGATGCCTGGGCCAGGATGGCAGCTGGCAGCAAGTGAGAAGAAAAACTCGGCAGCTCCGCATCGGTTCGGTTCTGATCGGCGGCACCGCGCCGCTAGCTATACAAACTATGGCTATCAGCGATACGCGTGATGTCCAGGCTACCAATGCCGAGATCAAACGCCTGGAGGAGGCAGGGGCCGATATAGTGCGCTTGGCCGTGCCAGATCAGCAAGCAGCCGTTGCCTTGGGGAGTATCGTGCCAGTATCGGCAATCCCCATTGTGGCAGATATCCATTTTGATTACCGTTTGGCACTGGCAGCCATAAAACAAGGCGTACATTGCATTCGATTGAATCCTGGTAACTTACCCAAGCGACATCAGGTCAGGGAGGTGGTAAAAGCCTGCCAAGATCGCGGTATCCCGATACGCGTGGGTGTAAACCAGGGGTCTCTGGCACCCGATCTGATCGACCGACATGGTGGACCCACACCAGCCGCAATGGTCGAGAGCGCTTTGGAACACTTGGGTCTACTGGAAGCGGAAGGATTCCAGGATATCAAAGTTAGCCTGAAATCCCATGATGTTCCCACGACAATATCCGCCTATCGCTTGCTTGCTGAACATTGTGACTATCCCTTCCATCTAGGCATAACCGAAGCTGGAACTCCGAAAGCTGGCATCATCAAGAGTGCCGTAGGTATCGGTACTCTGCTAGCCATGGGTATAGGTGACACCATCCGGGTCTCGTTGACTGCTGATCCGAGCGAAGAAGTACGAGTGGGATGGGAGATTCTCAAAGCGCTGAATTTACGTGAGCGTGGACCCACTCTGATTGCTTGCCCTTCTTGCGGCCGTTGTGAAGGTGATCTGATTGCCTTGGCGCAGCTGGTCGAAGCGAAACTGGTTGACATAAGAATCCCGCTTACGGTAGCAGTGATGGGCTGTGTGGTCAACGGCCCGGGTGAGGGGAAAATGGCCGATTTGGGTATTGCTCTGGGAAAGGGACGTGGCGTGCTCTTCAAAGATGGAAAGG
>JACQUT010000359.1 GCA_016267585.1 Cyanobacteria bacterium NC_groundwater_1444_Ag_S-0.65um_54_12 | reverse complement strand
GAACGCACGGCATAGTCATCCATGGCAGAATTGGCGAAAGGTGGCAAATCATCCGGAGCAATCAGCCGCTCTGCCAAAACTAGACCCGGCAACTCGACGAGTGGAAGTAATCTGGCAGCCAATGGCCGCAAGGTTTCCCTGATGATGTGTTCGGCTGTTCCGACTGAAATCATCATTTCCCGATCCCTCAAGTACGAACAGCCAGTGGGCTTGGTATGGCATCACCGAAGCAAATACCCAGATCGCGCGCGACGCGAATGATCTCGCAATCCGGATCGACCAGTTTGAGTCGGCTGGTCGCTTCAGCTAGCGGTACCGGCACGATTTGCGTGCCCCGCAGCGCAACCATGTAATCGAATTTGTTCTCGGCCACCAGGTGAGCGGCTTCCACACCGTAACGTGTCGCCAGCACGCGATCGTAGGAAGTGGGCGTACCGCCCCGCTGTACATGGCCCAATACCGTTACCCGCGTCTCCAAACCGGTTTGCAGGGCGATATAATCTGCCACCCGATGTCCGATTCCTCCTAGTCGGCGAATACCCGCCGTCTCGTCTTCTTCTTGTAAGATGACTTCGCCGCCCGACGGTCTGGCCCCCTCTGCCACCACTATTAGGCTGAAATTCTTACCGCCCTCGCTGCGTTGCTGGGAGAATTGCGCGATGACATCCCAGCGAAAAGCAATCTCGGGGATAAGGATGGCATTCACCGATCCGGCAATACCGCTGTGTAGTGCAATCCAGCCAGCGTCACGTCCCATGACCTCTACTACCATGACTCGGTGGTGAGCTTCTGCCGTAGTAGAGAGGCGATCGATGGCGGAGGTGGCCGTCTGGATGGCGGTATCGAACCCGAAGGTCTGATCGGTGGCCCAGAGATCATTGTCGATAGTCTTGGGCACGCCCACTACCTTGACACCCATCATGGCTAAACGATGAGCGATCTTGAGACCGCCATCGCCCCCTATGCAAATCAACGCATCGATACCAGCACGCCGCAGATTAGCTACCGCTTCTAATGAACGATCGACCAGCTTGACTTGCCCATCTTCTTTTATGGGATAGGCAAAGGGATTACCGCGGTTGGTAGTTCCTAGAATAGTGCCGCCTTGCGAAGCAATGTTGCGAATCTCATGGTGCCCTAGCAAAACAAAGTCGGAAGAGAGCAAACCTTCTCCACCGTCACGTACTCCGAGCACTTCCCAGTTATAGGTCGATATCCCAGTCTTTACTACGCCGCGGATAACAGCATTGAGACCCGGGGCATCACCGCCGCCCGTAAGTACTGCGATACGCTTTATCATTCTGCTAGACTCCTCTTAGCCCGTTTCCGATACCGATAGCCGACACCGCTGACCGTATCGTACCGTACTGCACTGTGGCTATAGAATAACCATATGATAATCAGTCTAAATCTAGTTTGTCACTCGAAGGCACTAGAAATTTTCTAGGGAGCAAGAAACAATGGCTGAAATGGATATCAGGTTAGACTACCACTATATGTCGCCGGAGGCGGTCGGTGCGGCAGCCGGCATTTCACGCGAATCCCTCGCTGCGCTGGAAGAGCCTTTGCGAAATGTCCAGCAACTGATCCAAGAACGACAAAGCGCCAATTCTGATCCGCTCGGGTTTCTTGATTTGCCTTATCAGCCGGTAACGGAAATCAGCCGACTGGAGAAGATCGCGGACAGCCTGGCGGCACTGGGCGATCGCCACATCGTACTGGGAATTGGCGGTTCCTATCTAGGTGCCAAGGCAGTGATCGATGCGCTGACCGATCCGTTTCGCAACGAGCGCTCTCGCCGGGAACGTCAAGGACGCCCGCGCATCGCCTTTGAGGGCAACAACCTCGATCCGGCTGCCATGCAAGCTCTCTTGAGCCTGCTGCCTACCGAACAACCTGATGATCTTGATCGTGATTTTACCTTGAACGTCATCTCCAAATCTGGCACTACGCTAGAGACCGCGCTAGCATTTCGCATCTTGCGCCAGCGCATGCTGCAAGTCTACGGTCCCACTTACGCCAAGCGCATCGTGGCTACCACCGATGCCAAGCGCGGTTTGCTATACCAGCAGGCGGTTAGTGAAAACTTCGAACATTTGGTGATCCCCGACGATGTAGGTGGTCGTTTTTCGGTATTGACGCCGGTTGGCCTGCTACCGGCGGCGGTAGCCGGTGTAGACATCAGCGGGTTGCTAGCTGGTGCCAGAAGGTTGGCTGAGCGCATGCGACAGCTAGCACCACTGCAGAATCCGGCTTACTTGTATGCCGCTTTGCAATACCTATCGGCCCGCGGTGGGCGCAACATCTCGGTAATGGTTTCTTGGGGAAAAGCGCTGGAAGGCGTAGCCATGTGGTATGACCAGCTCTGTGCCGAGAGCTTGGGCAAAGAAGGTGGAGGACGTATCCCTATCAGCGCAGTCAACACTCGCGATCTGCACGCCCGGGGACAGCAGCTGCAGCAAGGCCCGCGTAATGCCGTCATCACTAACCTGGCTATCGATCGTCATCCCGACGATCTGGCGGTACCTTGCGATGAAGGCAATAGCGATCAATTGAACTATGTGGCCGGAAAAACGCTGGGCCAAATTTTGCAGCGCGCGCGCGAAGCCACCTTGTACGCCTACGCTCGTGATGGCAGACCATCGTTAACCATTCATTTACCTGAGTTAAATGCTTTTACGCTAGGTCAGCTATTTTACCTTCTGGAAGTAGCTACGCTGGTAGAAGGCCATCTTTGCAGGATCAATCCGCTGGATCAGCCGGGAGTAGAAGACTACAAAAGCTTCATGTTCGGTTTGTTGGGAAGGCCAGACAAAGCGCACTACCTGAAGGAATTCGCCGAACGACCGGCTGCCGATCCAGCTTTCGTTATTTAGAGTGGTATCATCAGAAATGCGTAAGATTCTGCTTTCGTTTGCCGCAGTATGGCTGGCCACTGGGCCAGCCTGGGCACAGCCTCCTTGTAAGCATGATATTTCGAGCAGTTTGGCTTATTTGCGCGAGCGTGCTCCGGAAGGTGAGTGGACATTCGCTGTACTGGGCGATTCGCGCAACGGCATGAATGTGCTGGCTGCCGAGCTACGGCGGATCAAGGATTTTAAGCCGGCTTTTGTCATTAACACCGGTGATATTATTGGCCAGTCTACCGCTCCAGAATGGGAAGCGGCTTGCCAGACTTTGGCAAAGGCCAAAGGCGATACGCCTTTCTTGCCGGTAGCCGGCAATCATGAAACTTATGGCAAGGGCGACGGCGACGGTATCGGACGCTTCTTGGAAATTTTTGGCAATCCAGCGTCGCAAGCGACGGGCACCATAGACTATACCTTCGAACATGGCGGCGCGCGCTTCATCATGCTGGACAACTCGCGAGACCAGGTCGATGGGTTCACCACTGAACAGTTGACCTGGCTGGAACGCCAGTTGCAAAATGCACCGCCACTGATCTTTGTAACCACGCATAAACCACCCGCCACGAGCAAATGGCGACATGCTTTCTGGCGCAACAGTGCACAGTTCATGCAACTGCTGGAGAAATACCAGGTAACCGCTGCTCTGTTTGGGCACATTCACCTTTACGATCGTCTAGTGCGCAACGGGGTTAACTACTTCGTCACGGGCGGAGCCGGCGCCCCGCTCTATCACTGGGACGGTAGCACCGCTAGCGGAGACCCCAAGCTCTTCGAAGCAAAAAAAGGGCTAAAGGCCCACAACCTGGTATTGATAAAGGTCAGCGGAAAGTCGGCGAATTTTCAAGTATACACGGATGAGGCCAAGCTCACCCGTTACAAACCGCAAAACAGTTCAGATCTGAAGCTTGACCCCGCCGATTTTCTTTTGTGGGATGCCGGTGCGCTGGGTACTGTCATACCTAAAGCGGCTGCCAAGCCGGCTGGG
>JACQUT010000343.1 GCA_016267585.1 Cyanobacteria bacterium NC_groundwater_1444_Ag_S-0.65um_54_12 | reverse complement strand
CTATAGAGGTCTGGAATAGCTGGTTCTGGAACCCTCTGTCTGTCGATGATCCCGAGACGAGTCTGACTGCTTCTGCTAGCCCAGAGCTTGCCATCTACCCGAACGAGAAAGCTATTTCCTGGTGGGTATCACTGGTGGCGGGTGGTGCAAGAGTCGCCGCCATCGCGGCCACCGATTTTCATCGAAAGCCACAAAATATTGCCAGGCCATGCACGCTGGTCCTGGCAAGTGATCGTTCTGAAAAGGCCATCCTCGCGGGGATACGTGCGGGTCGGACTATCATGACAACCCACCCCCGCGGACCGCGAGTGGAACTCCAAGCAGATGCCGATCAC
Organism: Cyanobacteria bacterium NC_groundwater_1444_Ag_S-0.65um_54_12; assembly: GCA_016267585.1. GTDB lineage: Bacteria > Cyanobacteriota > Sericytochromatia > S15B-MN24 > VGJW01 > JACQUT01. Next base: position 4,138 of record JACQUT010000343.1, on the reverse strand, counting down.
GACGGCGTCTTTGAGGCGACGATCGGTGATACGGTGCCCGTCTCTTCGGCCCTCCGGATCCGCGTCAAGAATGCGCGCGGAGCCATCTTGCGCCTGAAGAACGGTTCCGCGGAGCTGCTGCGGTCCACAGTGACCAGCGCAGACTGGGTGAAGGAAATCGGCCAGAGAGAGCTTGCGGTTGCCAGCCCTTCGTTCGTATTCGCCAGGGTTGACTCGATCGTGGTGCACAATCTCTACGCGATGACGGGTGCGCTCTACCTGCGGTAGCCTCGCGCCTGACTGACCAGAGGAATTTGGTCAGAACAAGAAAGAGATCCAGTCGGCCACTGTACCCTTGAACCCTGGTGAGGTCTGACTGGGCGGGTTTGCCACAGATGAGACTTCCCAGTCGTAGCGGAAGGTCCTGGCCAGCTGTGTGGCCAGTTGCTTGCTCTGAATAATCAGCGTGGTCTCGCAGTTCGAATCGAATCCGGCCTTGGTCCAGTTTGTCGAACCAACGGCCACTCTTTCGTCATCGAAGATGCACATCTTGATGTGCATCTGCTGGTCGGGATTGGTGTCGTAAAACTGGATCTGCACCGGTGTACCGTGGAACTTTCGCACGGCACCGAGATTGGGTATTCCGCCGATGCTGATACCGAAGGCGAACTTGTTGGGATCGGTGATGACTTTGACTTCGACCCCTCGCTTGGCCGCCGCGATCAGGCGCTCACAAATGTCGTCGTCCGCCAGAACAAACATTTCCAGCCAGATACGGCGCCGGGCGTTGTCGATCAGCGACACGACCTGGGGTCTGGTCGGGAAGCCGAAGAGCCCCGAGTGCGTCACCGAGACGGCTTCTTCTTGGGCGGGCGTATCTTCGGTCGCCGAGGTTTCCGGGTCCGGCACGACGATGTTTTCCTTGTTGTCCTGGCGCGGCTGGCCACCTGCCAGGGCCCAGCTTCGCATGAAGACCGCCCTCATGTAGCGGGCGCTGTTTCCGCTCACCTCGACCATGACATCGTGGTTCGGCGCGTTCACGTCCGCGAAGTTCATTCCGCCCACCAAGGCGTGCTTGCCGTCCACGATGAGGAACTTGTTGTGATCTGCCTTGATCGGTGCGACGCCTCGCAGTTTCGACACGGGGAAGGGTAAGGCTTCCACACCCCCGTCCTTGAGGACCTTCAAGACGGGGCGCACGGTCTTTTTGATGACCTCCTTGTAGCCCAGACCCGGATCGTACATGAACTTGACGTCGAGGCCAGCTCTCTTCTTGCCTACCAGCTGTGCTGCGATTTCTTCGCCGATCTGGCCGCCCATATAGAACATGTCGATCTGGATGTCGTTCTTGGCGCCCTCTATTAGCCGCTTGGCGGCCGGGAAAATGGCCTCGCGATCGAAATAGGCCATCGGTAGTGGCAGTACCTCCTTGGCAGCGAACCCATCGAATCGTGACGTTCCCAGTCCGCTGATGCCCGGCCCGATACCGCAGGCGGTCGTCGCCAAGGCGACGAGCAGAGGCAGGATGTTCCGGCGCAGCAATGGATACCTCCCGTCAAGAACTTGCCAGATTATCGGGGCGCCCGTCGGGCAACTTCCGTCCCTTTCATTAACTAGTAGTTAAAAAATGGCAAATTCTCTGGGTGGGAAAGCAGTTACGAATTTATTTCACAAGTGAGCATAACTAGAGCTAGTAGCCAAGGTAGTTTGCGTAATACTGGCCACTAATTCCGTCACGGCTTGCTGCAGTTCCTGCAATTCTTGCCAGCTGGCGGCCTCGAGATAAATACGGATGAGCGGCTCGGTTCCCGAAGGTCTAGCCAGTAACCAAGCCTCACCTGCCAATAGTAGTTTGACGCCGTCTCCGGTATTGCGTTCGCATACCGGGCGTCCCGCAATGGTTGCCGGTGTTCGCAAGCTGAAAAAGTCCATCACGGTTTGCTTGTCGGCAGCATTCAACCTCAGATCCATGCGGCAATTAGCTGCCTCGAACTCCATTTCTGTCAGCAGCTCCTGCCAGATTTGTGATAGGGGCTTTCTTTCCCAGGCCACCATCTCGGCTACTAGCAAGTCAGCCAATATTCCATCTTTCTCCGGGATATGGCCTAAAATGGATAGGCCGCCTGATTCCTCGCCACCGATCAGCACCGGTTCTTGTCGCATCAGCGCGCCGACCCATTTGAAGCCTACCGGCACCTCGCGCAGCGGTAGACCGTAACGTTCAGCAATTCGATCCAGGAGGTGGGTGGTTGCTACCGTGCGCACGATAGCACCAGACAGCTGGCGATTGTGATGCAAGTGGCGCGCCAACATGGGAATAATTTGATTAGGAGAATAATAACGGCCATCTTCACCGATCACGCCGAAACGATCGGCGTCGCCATCATTAGCTAATCCCAGTATCAATCCGTTCTTTTTCACGGTTTGGGCCAGCTCTTCCAGGTAATGTGCGGTCGGCTCCGGCATGACGCCGCCAAACAGTGGATCGGGATTCGCATGGAGCACTGTGACCTCACATCCCACATTCCCCAGTAACGAATCGGTATACCCGCTACCAGTGGCGTGCATGGCATCGTAGGCCACACGTAGCTGTGCTCGACGGAGTCGCTCGGTATCAAGTAGTGCCAAGATAGCCGCGCGGTAATGGTGGCTCGGGTCGAACAGCTGGCCATCAGACATGCCAATTGCCAGGTCAGCTAAAGAAACATCTGCTAATTCAGCTACTATTAGATCAGTGATCGCCTTGGTAGCAGGACCGCCATATTCCGGAATATACTTGATACCGCAATACTGTGGCGGGTTATGACTGGCGGTGATCATGACCGCTCCCGCGCTTTTGGCTTCACGTGCCGCAAAGGCAATGACGGGAGTGGGGACGGCATGCTCAGCTGCGAGAGTAGAGAGGCCGTGGTACTGCAGCACATATGCCACGGTTCGAGCGAAATCCCGCGCCAGAAAACGCGTATCGTGACCAATCATGACGGGACGCTCGGTGCCGTGAGTCTTCAAAATATAGTTTGCCAGTGCGGTGGCAACTCGCCGCACATTAGTGAAAGTGAATTCCTCCGCGATAACAGCACGCCAACCATCAGTTCCAAAGGTGATCGTGTCTTGCATGATATTTGCCTCTTCCCAGACTTTTACCGGATCATCAACCCATGACGATATCGCTGCTACGCAGCGGACTAGCTAGCTCGTGCCAATCCGCTCTACCGGCGGCTAGAGCTTCGATCAGGCTGCGATACTCGTGTAACAGCTCTTCAGTTTCTATAATAGAGACGCCATCCGCCAGAAGGTGCACGCGTGGCTCGACTGGATCCGGCAATACGAGAATCCATCCCTCACCATGACAAATCTTTATACCATCTAGCAATTCAACACTGCGATCTCTCGCCTGCTCCATCAGAATGCGCATGATAGTCCCCTTCTGTTCCCATGCGCAATTTATCTTGTCGTGCAGGTGGCAAAACTCCGGAACCTCTGTTACCACATCGTCGAGAGCTTTGCCTAGCAGGCATAACGCTTCGGTAATCTTGGCCACGGCAATCATGGCGTCGAAACCGGGGTGCAGAGCAGGTAAAATGAAACGACCCTCGGTACCTGCCCATAGCACCTCACGATTTTTTGCCACCTCCATCAGCGAACGTGCATTGGCCTTGGTCCGGATGACGGAACACCCATGCTTGGCCGCTATGCGTTCGATAACCGATGAGGCAGTTACTGGAATGCCGATCGCCGTGCCAGGCCGCGTCGCGAAAGTAAGCTCCGCTACCGTGGCGAGCAAACGTTCGTCTTGGATAATTCGTCCACGATTATCTACCAGCGTGAGGCGTTCGCCATGAGCATCTATTTGCGCACCAAAGTCGGCTTTGAGTGCTGTCACGACGTTTGCCAGCTGGTTACGTAGCTCACGCTTTTCCGCGGCAGTAGGATAACGTGGCGCCAGATGGGCATTCAGCACCACCGTTTCCGCTCCCAAGCGTCCCAGTAGCGACGGGAGAATGACATTCACGAAACTACCAGCATAATCTATCACTATCTTGGGTTTGCGTTCCGCAATGACAGCGGTATCGAAGACTTTGAAGAAACCGTCACGATAATACTCGACCACACGGCTGGGGAAATGAATATCGCCAATATCGCTCATGCGCACGCGGCG
>JACQUT010000337.1 GCA_016267585.1 Cyanobacteria bacterium NC_groundwater_1444_Ag_S-0.65um_54_12 | reverse complement strand
CGCCCTCCTGCAATCATTTTAAGCCATACGAGCGAATATCTCTATATGAAATCAAAACGATTGAGAATCGCTGGATTTACAGCTGGCGTTCTTGCACCCTTCAGCCACTTCTTCTGGTTTGAAATCATCGAGAAATTGCCGGTAATGCGCGATGCGAATGCCATTCACGTAATTTTCTATTTCCTTGGGCTCATTACCAACCGCCGCCAGGGTGTAGCGAATAGCTTCCAAGCTTGCTTCGAATTCCGGTTGAATCACCTGATCGGCGCCACACTGATAGAATTCCTCGACATCACTGGTCCGGTGCGCGCGACAAAGAATCGGTAGATTGTCATTCAGATAACTGGCTTGCTCTAGCACTAGCCGTGTACTGATCGGATCTGGTAGTGCTACGATTAACAACCTGGCGCATTCAAGTTTGGCATGATTTAGTACTGCTAATTGGCCAGCATCGCCAAAAATGTAGGGAATTCCCAGGGTCTGCAACTCCTGTACCACGCTCGGATCAATTTCCACTACCAATAATGGAATTTTGTGGTGGGTCAGTACTTCACCCAAGTTACGGCCTACCCGGCCGAAGCCGCATATTACGACATGTCCGGGTGGTGTACATCGGTTCCGCGTTTCTAGCGGGTAACCCGAGCTGACCGCCGTCTTGGCCTTTATCCTTTTTTCCCACCGTGCCAGCAGCGGAGAAAGCCAAGGCAACCTCGACCGGAAATCACTCAGGTAGGGGGGCCGCTGCAGGCGATTTGCCAGGCTATCAAGGAAGGTAGCCAGCTGCAGCAAGATCGGCATCATAAGAATTGATAGCAGTGCTGCTGCGAGGACCAGTGAAAACTGCTCAGCGGTGAGTATTCCCTGCTGCTGGCCCATTCGTGCCAAGACGAACGAGAATTCTCCGATCTGGGCTAATCCGATACTGACCAATAAAGCCGGCCGTAGCGCGAAGCCAAAAAACCGGACCAGCAAGAAAGTTATGACTGCCTTCCCCACCATGATGCCGAGTAGTAACAACATCACGCTTCCTAGCCCGCCAAGAAGTAAAGTCGGATCGATTAGCATGCCTGTTGACACGAAAAATAACGTCGCGAAGAGATCGCGCAACGGCATGATCTGAGCGAGGATCTGCCGACCAAGATCCGACTTTGCCGCTACCAAACCGGCAAGAAAGGCTCCCAGTGCCAAAGAGAGTCCAGAAAAATAAGTCATGGCCGCAGTACTGAAACATATGGCGATAATTGCCAGCAAGAATAATTCTTTGTTGCGAGTTGCTGCAAAAAGCCCGATGAGGGACGGGAAGAAACGTGTTCCAAGCCAGCCGAGCATTAACAACAGCGCAATTGCTTTCGCCAGAGCGCTGAGTAACGGTAGTCCCCAGAAAGTGGCAGGTTGAGCGAGCGTAGGAAGGATAGCCATTATCGGAACAACGCTGATATCTTGCACAATGAGCATTCCGATGCAGATCCGTCCGTGGGTGGAATCTACCTCTCCGCGCTCCATCAGAACTTTCAATACGATCATCGTGCTAGAAATTGCTACGATAAAGCCAAGGAGAAGACCACGCTCATAGGGTAAACCTAGTAAACTCCCGACACCAACTACCAGCGCCGTGGTAGCCAAGAGTTGCAAAAGTGTTCCCCAAACAGCAATTTTCCATACCGGCTTGAGTTCAGCCAAGCTTAACTCGAAGCCCAAGGTGAACATCAGCAACACAATACCGATTTCCGCGAATCCCTCTATGGTCGGCACATCGGAGATAAATTTGAAACCATACGGTCCTACCAGGAGTCCGCCTATCAGATAGCCCACCACAACGGGTTGTTTCAAGCGGTGAAACAGTAATCCCATCACGATGGCTGCGCCCGAGATAGTTGCTAAATCGATCAGGAGCCGGAAACCATTCATATCAGCCCGCCTCTTTTGAATGCTCACGCCATCATTACAATCCAGTCATTCTAAAGACCAGGTCAGCTGTAACAACGAGTGGATGGGTGCACCAGAGGTTCAGCACCCAAGCTTACGTTGCCACCACCGCAGCATGGAGAGTTGACCTTCCCAGTACCAGGCAGCTTGAGCCAGGTCACCACGTTCGGCGGCTAGCGCAAGCAAAGCTAGGTGAAATTCAAACCGGCAAGTAGCCAAAAGCACTGGCAAACTCTGAGCTTCTGCTGGCGAAAGCTTTCTTACCGACTCGTAGCCCGCTTGCATGACAGCGGCATCAGCCAGGCGCGGTGGCTCTCCCGCTAACAAGCTTTGCCACGGAAAGGCAGCCGCACTGATTGCCAAGGCCAAATCATAGGCAAGTGGTGCCCAGTTACAAAGTTCGATATCAATTACCGCCGAGACTTCGTTATCTTTAAAAAAGAGATTTCGCTTGATCCAGTCTCCGTGAATCAAGCCATGTGCCAGTATCATACGAGATCGCCGGTCCGGTAAGCCTTCCCGCAGTCGATCGAACAAGCGGAGTGCTTCAATAAAATCCGGGGAGTTCACGAGAAAATCCCAAGCTGGCGGTCGATTGGCTAGCAGACCGGCGATTTCCTGGTGCAGATCTTCTGCCCAAGCCAGTTCATACCTGGCAACTATACCCTGGAAGGGTCGTGGCGGGAGAGCGGGCAAATCGCTCAACGCTAGATGGAAACGCGCCAAGGTGGCTCCGGCCGAGTGTACTTCGGCTAACGCGTCAAAGGGGGCAAAAACCGAGCTATGGCAATAGCGATCCTCACCAGCGGCTGCATGGTAAATAGTCCAAAAATATCCGGATTCCTGGGTCAGTGTTTCGCCCGCAGCATTTGCCAGAATAGGGGGAGTGGGAAAATTATGGCGGCAAAGGTGCTGTACGATGCGGTGTTCCTGTAGCAGCTCCGCTGGTAGGCGTTTGCTGGGCGACAGCCCCTTCAAAAAGAATTCTCCCAAGCTGGTGGCGAAAAGGCAACCCAGGCTGTTAGCGGACGTGGCATTGCGCAAGATGCGCCTGATGGTTCCGAGCCCAGGGTAACGGGCTGCCAGGCGTCCGAGCAATTCTGGCGCTACAGCGTCTTTTGGGCCAGGAAGTATTTCAGCCAAGGTCGATAATCCAGTTTGCCGTAAAACTTTAGCAAGTCAGTCCAATCAATCACGATTTGCCAAGCTCCTTGTTGTTGCAAGTAGCCAGTTGCCGCTGCTACCAGAGCCAGGCCTAGTTCACGCCCACGCAGCGCTCTAGCGACTCCGAGGGGGCCGATAGCTGCCACGAAAGGATTAAAGCCATGCCAGCGTCGAGTAGCGAAGCTACCAGGCAAGTGCAATTGCGCAAACCCTACAACTTCTTTACCATACAAGAGTCCAAGAACCTGAGTCGAGAGCTGCGCTGCGCTGAGCGCCTGGGGTACCTCATGACACCAGCGACCAGGGAACTCCCGATAGAGGAATGTCGACAGAGCTTCTGTGGCAGCTGGGTCTTCGCTTTGGCCAAATTTGGAGCGGATGATGCGTGGCACGATGCCGCTGGAACGAAAGATAGCCATTGCAAATTCCCCGAGCGTGAAATCATCCGTCGTGTAATGTGCCAGATCCCACACTGCTTTTCCGAAAGTGTAACCTGCCTGTCGGAAAAAGATCTGCGCTCTCGACAATCCACTTGGTATGCCTGGAACGACATGGTGAAAGGATCCACCCAGAATGGCATATTTTGCCCCGGTAGCACGCAAATGATCTTCGGCTTTCGTCAGTAACTGCCGTCCGATACCTAGCCTTTGCCTGGCGGGGTCGCTGGCTAGCAAACAAATATATCCCTTATCCTGATAAGGTTCGCAACCTGGGAAAGTAGCTTGTTGCGGACGCTTGGTCAGCACAAAGCCGCAGGGCTCACCAGCAAAGCGTTCGATGATCAGGTCGTCTGGGTGAAAGTCTAAATCGCCTGACATTGTGTCTTGCAGTAAGTGGGGCGTAAGAGGATGAGTCAGTCCCGCTGCCAGATTCCACAGCTTGGCCAGTTCCTGAAATATCGCCGGATCAAGGTATGTCATTTTTCAAGTATGGAAGTAAACCGGTGGGCAGTAAAAGAGTACCGGTAGTGGTCATCTGCTGGTAGACTGAAATGTTATCGTATTTTTCGGCCGGCAAACATGAGGGAGATAAGATTCATGCGGATGTCACGCTTGCTCGCGCCAACCTTGCGCCAAGCGCCAGCCGAAGCTGAAATCGCTAGCCATCAGTTACTATTGCGTGCCGGATTTATTCGCCGTGTTTCGCCGGGTGTTTATAATTTTTTACCCCTGATGCAGCGCGTCTTGCAAAAGATTTCCCGTATCGTGCGGGAAGAGATGGATGCCGCCGGTGCCCAGGAGCTCCTGATGCCAGCGCTCTGTCCGGCTGAACTGTGGCAACAATCTGGTCGCTGGTGGGCTTACGGCAAAGAGATGTTTCGGCTGAAGAATCGACACGAACGTGACGAGCTGCTGGGGCCAACCCACGAGGAAGTGATCACGTCAATAGCCCGCGACGAGATTCGCAGCTACCGCCAAT
>JACQUT010000340.1 GCA_016267585.1 Cyanobacteria bacterium NC_groundwater_1444_Ag_S-0.65um_54_12 | reverse complement strand
CTGCTAGATCAAGGAGATAGCCGGCTGTGAAGAACCTCTTCATCCTCAATGACCAGCCATACGGCACGGAACGCAGCTACAACGGCCTTCGCCTGGCTGGTTCCTTGGCCAAGACCGAAGGCGAAGAGATCAAGGTTTTCCTCATCGGCGATGCCGCCTCCTGTGCCAAGGCGGGGCAGAAGGTCCCGAATGGCTACTATAACCTCGAAGTGATGCTCCGGGGCGCAATACGGCGCAACGCTGAGGTCGGGGTCTGCGGCTCGTGCATGGATGCACGAGGACTCGGTGACCCGGATCTCGTCGAAGGAGCGCACCGCAGCTCGCTCGAAGAGCTGACAAGCTGGACGGTCTGGGCCGATCGCGTGCTGGTATTCTGACGGAGGCGATGCATGACGGCAGGCAAGACCGCACTCATCCTCGGCGGGGGCGTGGGTGGTCTCGTGACCGCCCATACCCTGCTACGCGTGGCCTCGGATAGTAAGGTAACGCTGATCGATCGGGAGAGAGAGCACCTCTTTGCCCCCTCCCTGCTGTGGCTGCTCATCGGCGATCGGCGGCCCGAGGCGATCAAACGTCCGCTTTCCCGGCTTGAACGCAAGGGCATCCGGGTCGTGACCGGCGAGATCGAGCAAATAGACCCCCAGCGCCGGACCGTGCGAGTGAACGGACAAGAGCTGGGGGGCGATGCACTGGTGATCACGCTCGGGGCGGAGCTGGCGCCCCAGAAGATCCCGGGGCTTCAGGAGGCCGGTTGCAACCTCTACACGCTGGAAGGAGTCAAGCTGGCACGCGACGCCCTGCACCGGCTCCAGGAGGGACGCATCGTGGTACTGACCGCCGTGCCGGCCTACAAATGTCCGGCAGCCCCGTATGAAGCGGCCATGCTGGCCGAGTACGATTGCCGCCGCCGCAAGGTGCGAGCGAAGGTCGAGATTGACGTCTACGCGGCGGAACCCGGTCCCATGGGGGTTGCGGGCCCTGAAGTGTCGGGAGCCGTGAAACAGGCTCTGACTCAGAAGGGCATCACGTATCACCCTTCCCACCAAGTGGTTCACGTGGATGCCGAGAATCGTACCCTGCATTTCGAGAACGGCGCTAGCGCCCACTTCGACTTACTGATCTACGTGCCGCCGCACCAGGCGCCAGCGGTCGTGCGGAACGCCAGGCTGTGCGGAGAGTCGGGATGGATGGCAACCGATCGTCATACCCTGGAGACTGCTCATTCCGGCGTGTACGCGTTCGGAGATGTCGTGTCCATTCCGCTCCAGATCGGCAAACCGCTGCCCAAGGCTGGCGTGTTCGCCCACCACCAAGCCGAGGTGGTCGCCCGCAACATCGCAGCTTCTTTTTCCGGCAGGACGCCCACTGCCCGCTTTGCTGGCTTCGGCGAATGCTTCCTGGAGATGGGCGACGGTCAAGCCGCACTTGGGCGAGGAAACTTCTACGGCGAGCCATCACCGCAGGTAGCTATGCGCAAGCCGAGCCGCTTCCTGCATTGGGGCAAAGTCCTCTTCGAGAAGGACTGGCTCCGCAGGTGGTTCTGAGGCCAGCGGTGGCAGACCGTGAGCAGCTAGACCAATTGGAGGGAAGAATTGTGTTCTACCGCACCGGAATGATGTTCCCCATGATGATGGGCCACATGATGGGCCACGACTACATGATGGGAGGGATGACGCACGACTGGAGTTCGGGCATCGAGGTCCGCTATCTGCCTAGCCTGCCGATCGTCACGTCCACGATCACCGTGGTGCCGGTCCAGGGACCGGCCAGTATCGTGGGTGGCCTCGATGTCCGGAACGACATGGGGATGATGGGAATTGGCATCCAGGCCAACGTCGCCGCCCAGCTCGGGTCCGGAACCGGCTTGGGAAACTGGATCACACCGCACATCGGACTCTTGCCCAGGCTCGGGCTCAGCTTCGGGCCGTTGCGCGTCGAAGGCGGTTTGCTCACCGGTCTCGGTATTATGCTGCACCAGGTTGCCACTCGGAACGGAGCCAACGCCTTGGAAGCCAGGGGTGCATGGGTGCTGGAACCACGAATCGAGATCGGGCTACGCGGCGACGGGCTGACCGGGGCGATCGTGGGCACCTACCTCGTCTCGTCTTCCCCGAATGAATTTAGTGGTCTGACCGGAGGCTTGCGCCTCACTTTCGGAGTCAGCAGGCACCGGTAGGCCAGAAAAACCTTGATTGTTGACTGAAGAGAGAAACCATGGGCAAGGCCAAGGAAATGCTATTCGCGCAGTTTGCGCTCATCGGTAAGGCTTTATCGAGCCCTAAGCGTCTCGAATTGCTGGAGCTGTTGTCACAGCGCGAGCACTCAGTTGAAGCGCTGGTCGAGAAGACAGGGTTGTCGGTGGCCAATACGTCACGCCATCTCCAAATCCTGCGCGATGCACACCTCGTGGAGGCCAGAAAAGAAGGCCTCTACGTGCATTACCGCCTAGCCCATCCGGATGTCTACGAGCTTTTCCGGATGTTGGGAATGCTGGCTGCCAGGCAACTAGCCGAAGTAGACCGTATCGTCGAGCTCTACCTGTCCTCGCTTGACCATTTCGACCCGATCTCCCGCGACGAACTCATGGCCAAGGCGGCAGAAGGCACCGTCGTGGTCCTCGACGTGCGACCGCCAGACGAGTACGGTTCAGGTCACATCTCGGGAGCCATCTCGGTCCCGATTCCCGAGCTAGAACGCCAGCTCTCGACCATCCCAGAAGGCAAGACGATCGTCGCCTACTGCCGCAGCCAGTACTGCATCCTGTCATACGAAGCCGTCAGCATACTCCGCAGGCGGGGACGAAGGGCTTTGAGACTGGAAGGCGGCTTTCCGGACTGGAAGGCGGCCGGAATGCCGGTGGGAAAGGGAGACCTCGAATAACGGAACGAACCGCAATGAAGCGTAACGGGAAAATGTGACTGAGGACCGAGACCGCGGCTGTGGCCGCGGTCTCGGCATAACTGCCGATCAAGATAGTTTCTTAATCTGCTAAGAGTTGAGTTCCTTGGCCTTGCACGTTATTGAGAATAGTAAAAGTCCGCACCGCACCAGTTAGCCAGTTATATCCCAGCACGCGGAAGTCACCGGTTATGTGCCGGCCAAGGAATGCGTTATATACGATCCAGCTGCCGTCTGGCCCAAAGAAGCGCGGATCGAAAGTATCTACCGCAGCCAATGCAGTATTGGCAAAAGGCAAAGGATCGATGAGTCGGGTGATGCGATCGTAGCGCAAGATCTTGAGCGTACCGTCAAGATCGATGCCGGTAAAGGCTATTTGCGAACCGTCGGGCGAGATGTCGGGATGGGTGGAAAAGCCCCCTACTACCCGAGCTTCTGTTACCTCGTGCACCAGCAGGTTAATGACGTCGTAGACGAAAAGCCCACCATCACCAGTCGTGAATACCGCCCAGCGGCCGTTGGCACTGATCCTGATCCACGAGACGCCACCGCGCAATAGCCCCACCGCGTTGATCTTGGTCAATTCGGCTACCACCCCGTTGATCCAGATCATGGCTAACCCGCCGCGCCAGGTCCAGCCGGGCACTGCAACAAAGGTCAATACGGTGCCGTCCGCCGTGATTGATGGTCGAATTGCCGGAGCGGTCAGGATATTGATGTCGTTGAACTGTACAACTAGCTCGGTAAGCAGGTCCCAAAACCAGATAGTACCGTCAACCCGGTTGAAGACAATCTTCGCGCCGCCATCGAAGATTTGCGGGTTTTCGATGCCGATTCCTGCACCGGGTATGGCAAAATTATCTTTCAGCAGATCGTCATAGACAAACAAACCTTGAAAGCCAATCAGGCGAAAAGGCGTAAAGCGGCCAAAGTGGATACCCCGAAAATCGAGGTTGCTGGTAAAGGCGATCTGGTGTGGGCCAAGGCTGACAATCGGCACGTCGGCAAGCGGTGGAATTACTGGCGCTGGCAATACTGGCGGTGGTGGTCCGATAGCAGTGCCAGCGGTGAGCGCTGCTGGCGGCGCTAACAGTACCGGTGGTGGCAAATCTACCGTGGCTGCGACGGCAAGCGGTGGTACTGGCAAACCAGCAGGTGGCGTTGCCGAAAAGTTAGCGTATTCTGGTATTGCTAGCTGCGCATTGCTAGGAAATAGCGCAGTGCTATTGCTGGCTGGCAAAGTGGCAGTTGCTTCCGGTACCAATAGTTGTTGCTTGGTCTCTTTGCTCATGTCACCGCTAGCCGGTGGTCGGCCGCAGGCCACCAGTAACATGCATGCTGCCAGCACCGAAGCCTGATCTCGACAAAACCGAACCTTCCGATTCATAAGTTTCACCTCACAAGGGACCGAGGCAGGGAGCAATGCCACGTAGACATCAAGACCCTGCCAGAGCCATTCCCTGCCCCGAGCGACGGGACAGCAATATGATCCTGCCTTGCAGGTAGCGAAAACCGTTCAACTGTTCCGCCAGCGCTATCGCACTGCACCGCCGGGATATTCACGTACTGCACGCGTATGCTGCGCTCTTGGCGGTTGGCGCGCCTTTTAGCTAGAGCGCCTGAACGGTTACGCCGAATCAGGTCAAGGTTGGTGTATCGGTAAAAGCGCAAATGAGGGATCGCGAGCGCTATACCTTTTTATTTTCCATAACCGTCTGGCCAAGTGTTGGTCCAAGATGCCGAACCGATGCTTGCCTAGCTGACGAAATTTGCAATCCGGATCTTTCCCGATTGCTGCCTGCTGGGGGCTGTGTTAGGATAAGGCGCCTGTAGAGCCAAAGTTGCCTGACTGTTTTGCTCATCCCTATCGGAAGTGCCAGCAAGGCGAACTGGCTCGATGGCAGGCAGCAGTGATCGGCAACGGCTATAGCAGGGGTGATAGAGTGAAAATCGTTGTCTGTGTCAAGTATGTTCCAGATACCAACGAGCCCAAGCGTTTGAAGTCTGACTTGGCGCTCCAGCGTAATGGAGTGCAAAGTGTTATCAATCCCATGGATGAATACGCCTTGGAGATCGCGCTGAAGTGGAAGGATGCGGATCCCGCTTTAGAAGTCGTGACGTTGACCATGGGGCCAGAAGAAGCCAAAGGTGTCATCAAGAAATGTCTAGCCAAGGGTGCGGATCGGGCGGTCTTGCTGCAAGATCCCGCACTCGGGGGATCGGATGCTTTGTCTACCAGCCGTACGCTAGCGGCGGCTATTGCGAAGATCGGTAAAGTAGATGCCGTGCTTTGCGGAATTCGCTCATCGGATGGTGATTGCAACGTAGTGGGTCCGGCGATCGCAGAATTGCTAGACTGGCCACAATTGACCTACTGTAAGGAGGCACAGCTCGATCAGGCGGCCCGGTATGTACAGGTACAGCGGGAGGCGGATGGAGCGCTAGAAATAGTTCGTGCTGCGCTCCCGGTACTGCTTACGGTGACGAAATGTGCTTTCGAGCCACGCTTAGCTACCTTCAAGGGCATAACCGCTGCCAATAAAAAGGAACTGCTCGTCTGGTCGCTGGCGGATTTGAATCTGTCAGCTAACCAAGTGGGGTGGGAAGGAGCTACGGTAAAGGTCATGAGCTTCAGTGAGCCACCACCGCGGCCGGCTGGTCAGGTGTTGAGCGGCTCGCCTGCGGAAGTAGCTCGCAAGATGGTCGAATATTTGCACACCCTGAAATTGGTCTAGCTGCAACTTGCTTTGAAGAGGAAGAAAAAATGAGCGGAGTATGGACCGTCGCCGAAGTGTCGGATGGTGGAATCAAGGGAATCAGCTTCGAACTCTTGGGGGCAGCGCGTAGTTTGGCCAATAATCTCGCTGAGCCGGTAGGAACAGTATTGATCGGGCATGAAGTAGCAAATTTAGCAGATGAACTTTTTGCACATGGAGCTGATCGCGTTTTAGTGGCTGAACATCCAGCGCTAGCAAGTTTCGCTCCGGAAAGACATGCTCGGGTGATAGGGGATTTTGCCACGGCCTATGCACCCCAAGTTTTGCTGATTGGCCATACCGGATCGGGCAAGGAAATAGCAGGTCGCTTGGCTGCTCGTCTGGATGTTTCGGTAATAACGGATTGCGTAGCGCTACAGCTAGTAGATGCGCAGGTCAGGTGCACGCGGCCGATTTTTGGCGGTAGCATGCTCACCACTGCGGTAGCTACCAAAGGTATCACTTTTGCCACAATTCGACCTAAAGCTTTTGCCCGGCCAGCCCCAGCCATAGGCAGACCGGGTGAGGTATTGCAGCTAGCAGTCAGTGCTGCCTGTCTAGTTGCTAGAACAGAAGTAGTAGAGGTAGTCAACGAAACGAGCACAGCTATTTCACTGACAGATGCGGAAATCGTTTGTGCCGGGGGACGCGGAGTAGGTTCTGCTGAAAAGTTCGAGTTAATCGAACGGTTGGCCAAGGAACTAGGAGCAGCGGTAGGAGCCTCGCGAGCAGTGGTAGATGCTGGCTGGCGCCCTCATAAAGAACAAGTCGGACAAACTGGCAAAACCGTCAGTCCCAAGCTGTACATTGCTGCCGGTATCTCTGGCGCCATCCAGCATTTGGTCGGTATGCGCAGCTCGGATACCATTGTAGCTATCAATACCGATCCGGAAGCTCCCATCATGAAAGTAGCCAATTTGGCCGTTACAGCCGACTTGCTGGAGGTCATACCCAAAGTAATTGAAGAGCTGAAGATCCTGAAAGGTGCAGCGGTTTAGAATCAGCTGTCGCGGAACGCTGCCTGGCTATAGTTTAGCTATGCGGAAGGGGGGATTTGAACCCCCACACCTTTCAGGTACACGCTCCTGAGGCGTGCGCGTCTGCCATTCCGCCACTTCCGCGGGAGAGGAAGCGTTTATTCTACCTTTGATTCACCGCAACGTCAAGACCAGCTGAACTTTTAGGGTCCGGTTGGGGTACGTAGAGACTAGGCAGTAAGGTGTGGAGGGTTGCGATGCCAAAAGACCTAGAATATTCTGCTTACCAGCCCGATAGCGGTGTGTAATTGACAGCGCTTTGCCAACAATGCGGCGAGCAAATCTCGGCGGCCTGCCGATTTTGTCCTGGCTGTGGCATCCCGCTCGGTGCGCTTTGCCTGAGCTGTGGCAATACTGTCGCACCTGGCTTGCCATTTTGTAGGCGCTGTCAGGAAATTTCCCGCGAGCCTGACGGTACCATGACCAGTATGGCCGGAGAGAGACGGATCGCTACATTGTTGGTAGCTTTGTTCGACAATTTCCATAGCTTGGCAAGTGCTAATGATCCGGAGGATCTAGGACACCTGCTAGCAGATTATTTAGCAGTCTTGCTTGCTCCACTCTATAAATATGGCGGCGCTACCGAACATTCACCGTTCGATCGAGTAATCGTACGCTTCGGTGCTCCTTTCGCTAATGAGGATGACCCCAGCCGAGCAGTACGTGCTGCTTGGGAAATGGTACAAGTGTCCAAAGAACTTCCCAGACACCTGCAACGTCCAGCCGAGCCATTGATCTTGCGGATAGGCATCGCGACTAGTCTCGTGATTGCCGGCGAGCTAGCTGGCACCGCTAGTGGCGGATACGCTATTTTTGGCAAAGCAGTGCAGCTGGCACAAGGGCTTGCGGAAATTGCCGAACCTGGTCAAATTCTGCTCTCTGGGTCTACGCAGGCTGCCTTGCGTTCCGGCTTCGAATGCGAATCACTGCAATTAGCAGATGGCAAGTCTGCCTATATCTTGAAAAAGCTTGTCAGTACAGCTCAGCCACCAGATGGGCCATTGCAGGGTGTCACGGGCGAACTTTTACGCATGGAAGGAGCCCTGAGCAACGCGCAAGAAGGCCGACCACAACTCTTGATCCTGGTGGGGGATGCTGGACTAGGGAAAAGTCGACTGGCGCGTGCTGCCTCCCAGATCTGGCGCGCGCGCTTTGGTGGCAGGGTAATGATCGGACAGACCGCAGCGACGGACGAGCAACCAGCAGCACTGATCTCGACGCTGCTGGCCAATTGGCTCGGTGCTGGCGAACCTGGCATATCCAAGCTCGAACAACGATTAGCAGAGGTTTTTCCGCAAGATCAGGAGATGGCTCGCCGCTTATTGGTACCGTTCTTGGGTGGGGAGAACCATTCCGCAGCTGATTCGCTGCAGCCAGAAAATCGACGGATTGCACAGTTCCAGCTTCTGTCAGAATTATTGATTCACAGCGCCACTTCTGAATGCTTATTATTGATCCTCGAGGATTTGCAATGGTCTGATGAACCAGCACGACATTGGCTCCAATATTTTTTGCGCTCTATTGCCGGGCGGCGTGATCTTCATCTAGCAGTGTTCTGTACGGTAAGGACCCAAGGCGAATCGCTCGTACCACTGGCTGAAGATCTCGACTTGACCAGGATACAGCTGGTGGAACTTTCTGCCCAAGCAACGCAGAGCCACATACACGCCTTGCTAGGTGAGCGTCCGACTAGCTCGCCCGATTTGCTGGAGCTGTCTCGTTGGCTTTTCGCAAAGTCAGAAGGTAATCCACTGATACTAGAAGAAATGTTGCGAGCATTGGTTGATAGCGGAAAATTGCAAAGAGTAGCCGGAACCTGGAGCTGGCATGATAGGCAACCAATAGATCTGCCTGCTAACATCACCTCCCTGATAGCTAGCCGTCTCGATCGCTTACCACCACGCGCTCGGCAAATCGCCCAGGTAGCTTCAGTGATTGGACGACGATTCGAGTTGACACTGTTAGCTCAGGTAGCGGGGTCCACGGAATTGGAAGATGCTCTAGAGTATCTTTGTCAAGCACGCATCATTTCATCCGATGATGACCGGATCAACTATGTCTTCCAGCAAGAAATAATTCGGGAAGTAGCTTATCAAGGTTTATTGCTACGCACCCGCCATAAGCTGCATCGGCGCATCGCTCGTGCTCTGCCGGAGCGCGAAATCTCTACTATTGCCTATCATTGGAGTAAGTCCGGCGAAGCTGAGCTGTCGGCGCAAGCTTATTATCGGGCAGGGGAAGCGGCTAGCAAGGCATTTTCCAATGGGGAAGCACAACGTTACTTTTTGGCAGCACTAGAATGGCAGGCCAAGGCAGCCAACATTGATCGAGCATTCGAGGCAGCAGTACTATTGGGGTTGGCTAGAGCAGAAGTAAATCTGGGCAATTATGCCAAGGCACTCGAGCAGCTAGCTCGCTACACGACTCTAGCTGCCCCGAATACTGGTATGTGGCTGGTCCGCGGTGAGGTGCTAGAACGCAAAGGAGATTTCCCGGATGCGTTGCGGGCTTATCGCGAAGCCTTTGATTTGGCTGGTGGTGATCCACTGGCATTAGCTCGCTCCGCTGCGCGAATGGGCTCGGTACTGCTGCGTCTGGGACAATATCGCGACGCAATTGCCCTGGCCCAAAGCTCCCTGGCATACCTGGAAGGACTAGATCAGCCATCTGATGAGGCCTTCATTTCTAGCGTACTGGGAATGTGTTTTCACCGGACCGGCAAATGGGAGGCTGCTTTGCGCGCTCATACCCGTTCGCTGGATTTACGCCAGCGCGTAGGTGATATCTCGGGCGTGGCCAGGAGCCACAATAACATCGGGAATGTCGCCACCATAATGGGTAGCTGGCGTGAGGCCCAGCAGCACTACACCTGTAGCTTGGCACTTTTTCGCAAGATTGGCGATCGGAGTTATCTGGTAATGACTCTTAACAATCTAGGCAATCTACTCGTGGCGCAAGGTAACGAACAGCTAGCCGAGCGCCATTTCCAGGAAGCTTTGCGATTGGCTCGCCAGCTGGGCGATGCTATGGGAGTTGCTACTGCTCTGGGGAATCTCGGCGAATCTCAGCTGGTATGCGGTAACGCCAAAGCTGCTTTATCCTACCTTGACGAATGCTTGGTCATGGTTAGCAACATGTCCCACCAGGAATATTTAAGTGAAATCCATTGCGCACGTGGCCGCGCTCTCATGAAACTCGAACAGCACGCTGCAGCACGCGCTGAACTGGAATTGGCCAGGCAACAGGCCGAAGCTACTGGCTACCATGCTTTCATGGGAGTGGTTGATCGTACGCTAGCAGAACTAGAATTTTCCCAAGATCGACCGGATCAAGCTATACAGTTAGCGAGAGCCGCTGAGGCTACACTGCGTCCTTCTGCTTCGCGCTTGGAAATTGGCCGCGCCCTGCTTACTCTCTCCCAGCTGGTGTCGCCAGATGAGAGCACTGCACTGCGGTCAGAAGCCCAAGCAATCTTCGAGAGCTTGGGCGCCAAACGAGATCTAGAACAAGTACGCACCCTATCCGCGTACGAAGGAGTAAAGGCATGAGAAAAATCAACTGTACTGGAAGTGGAGTAACTGCTCACCAGGAGATG
>JACQUT010000336.1 GCA_016267585.1 Cyanobacteria bacterium NC_groundwater_1444_Ag_S-0.65um_54_12 | reverse complement strand
TAGGCACCTATGTGCTGGGTAATGCCCCCAGCTTCGCCAGCCGCGACATTAGTTTTTCTGATGGCATCAAGCAAAGAGGTTTTGCCATGATCTACATGTCCCATTATGGTAACGACCGGAGGCCGGCTAGTTAGCCTGCTCTCATCTATCTCCTCTTTTTCAGCTATCTCATTTACCAAGGTAGGATCGTAAATTTCTACCTTGAGGCCCATTTCTTCGACGATCATTTCAGCAGTCTCGAGCGGAATGGTTTGATTAATAGTTGCCATTATGCCTTTCATGAAAAGTCGCTTGATAATCTCGGCCTCGTGGACCACCATGCGTTCCGCTAGCTCTTTTACGGTGATAGACGAGGAAAGACGTACCACTCGATCCGCAGCTGGCTGCTCGACGACGGCATGACGTTTCTTGTTGCCACGCATTGCGATCTTGGCGGCATCGCCTTCCATGTCTTTGCGTTTGTTCACCCATTTCTTATTGGTGCCGCCTTTGCGCGCCGCGGGTGGCCCACTGCGCGGTGGGCCACCGGGTCCACTGCTGGGCTGACCGGGCCGTGGCAAGTTGCCGGTTGGTGCTCCGGCACCTGCTAAACGGTGGCCTGGCGGAGTGTTTCGCGATCCACTAGGTACAACTCCGGGTCGTGGCGAAAAATTACCAGGTCCGCGTGGTGCTGGTTGCGCATTTCCGACTTTTGCTGTCGCAGCGGCACGCCCACCGGTAGCTGAATGGTATTGTTGGCGTACGGGTTGCGGCGCAGGGGTAACTATGACAGCAGCAGGAGCCGAGATGGTAGTGGGCCCATTCAATGTCGCAGCCTCTTCATCGGCCTGGACAAGAGCAGGCGCAATCCGGGCAAGTACCTTCGTTACCGCTTCCTCAGACACCGGGTTGAAATTACCTCTAATTGCCTCAAACCCTAGTTGATTAAGGAGGGTAATCATATCTTTGGTTGGAAGGCTGACTTCTTTCGCCAGCTCGAATACCCGTTTAGCCATGGTCTCCTTTATGCTCTGCTGATACTACATCAGCAATCTTGGCAAGCGCTCGCTGCACCTCGGGTGGTATGGGACATTGCAAAACCCTTTCCAAATAGCGCCGTCGCAGAGCTTCCTGTATACATTGAACGCTTCTATGCATATAGGCCCCTCGACCCGGAGATTTGCTTTCTAAATCAAGTCGGACTTCACCCGTTGAAACTCTTACCACCCGTATTAATTGTAACTTCGACCCCGCGCTGCGGCAAGTGATGCATTGGCGTAGTAAAATAATCTGACGTCGCGTGCTCAACTACGTTGTGACTCGCTAGAACTGGTTTCTTGACTAAGGTTGCTATCTATTCCGCTCGCCGGCACGGTAGCGGAGGCCACGGTAGATTTGGCAGTTCGCGTCAGAGCGATCAGTTCACGATTTTGTGTTTCGCTCTTGATATCAAGTTTGAAGCCCGTCAATTTCGCAGCCAAACGTACATTCTGACCTTCTCGTCCAATTGCCAGGGAAAGCTGGGAGTCCGGCACTATTACCTTTGCACTACGTTCACCGGTAAGTTGAACACTACTTACTTTGGCAGGTGAAAGAGCGTTAGCTATGCACTCACCCGCATTTTCCGACCAGCGAATTATGTCGATCTTTTCATTAAACAACTCGCCCACGATACTCTGAATCCTACCACCGCGAGCTCCCACGCAGGCACCTACTGGATCGACGCCTTTGTCGCGACTGCGTACCGCGATCTTGGTGCGATAACCAGCTTCTCTGGCGATCGACTCGATCTGTACCGTGCCGTCAAGAATCTCGGGAATTTCTAGTTCGAATAGCTCGTGCACCAAGCCAGCATGAGCTCGTGAGCAAAGGAGTTGCATGCCGCGTGCTCCCTCGCGAACTTCTACCAAGTAGACTTTGATACGATCTCCAGTCTTCCACTGTTCACCAGGGACTTGTTCATTGGCAGGCACTACGCCTTCAACTTTCCCGAATGATACGATCAGATTGCGGCCTTCTTTGCGTTGCACTTGGCCAATTAACGTTTCACCCTCTTTTGCTTTGTATTGCTCCATAATATTCTTGCGCTCTGCTTCACGGGTTTTTTGCTGGAGCACTTGGCGGAAAGCCCCGGCCGCCAGGCGACCCATCTCGCTAGGGCCAGGCGTCACATCAATCTCGAGGATTTGACCAATCTCGGCGTCTGATCTATGTTGACGAGCTTCCTCCAGTGAAATCTGGCTGACCGGATTATCGACATGTTCTGAAATTTGGTGTCGCTCAAGGATTTGAATCTCATTGCGATCGAGGTCTATCCGCGCGATAGTATTCTCCCGGGCAGTAGGCATTTTCTTGTAAGCAGCAAGTAACGCTGCCTCCAGGGATTCCTGAAGAACATCGGGCGCAATCCCTTTTTCCCGTTGGATAAGCTTGAAGGAATCCTTGATATTGACCTGCATACTATTCCCCTTATGATCCATGTCACGAGAGGTTCAATCCATACTGAGGCGAGCACTGCCGATTTGAGCTAGCGGTATGCTGATTTCGCCTCCTGCTTCCGTTCGCAAGGCCACAGCATCATCTATTATGCCTATAAGTTGCCCGCGCCATTGCCGGTTACCCGCAACCGGCAACTTGCTCTTGAGCAAAACTCGTTTGCCAGCAAACCGCCTGAAATCTTCGACGGTTTTGAGTGTACGCTCTGCGCCTGGTGACGATACTTCCAGATAGTAAGGCTCTCTGATGAATGTTACTTCGTCTAGCGCCTTGTCCAGTTTGCGTGATAGAGCTTCACAATGTTCATGCGAAATGCCACCCGGACAATCTATGGTAACGCGCAAGGTAGCTCTACTATTCTGACGAACCCATTCTACCTCAACCAATTCCAGGCCCAGATCACGAGCAAGTACTTCAGCTATTGCTTTTACTTGCTCTTCAACTCGCATTTTCCTCTTTTACGGTCTCCCTCGAACCATATTCCCTGACTAAATCCAGAACACCTTCCAGG
>JACQUT010000335.1 GCA_016267585.1 Cyanobacteria bacterium NC_groundwater_1444_Ag_S-0.65um_54_12 | reverse complement strand
GTATAGAGTCTGGTCGAAAGGAAAAGAATTGAGGATTCCGTCGCAGCTTCACTTTGTCGGCATTGGCGGCGTCGGTATGAGCGCAGTAGCTGCGGTATGGCATGAACGTGGAGGAAGCGTCTCGGGTTCTGACTTGCACCTCTCACCAATTACCAAGCGGCTGCAAGCAAAAGGCATTTCTATTTACAACGGGCACCACCGCGAAAATGTACAGACCTTGTTAGAGCCTGCTGGCCAGGCCAGGGGTGGAATTGTGGTGTCTACTGCTGTTCCAATCGATAATCCCGAGGTCGCTGCAGCCAGAGAACAAGGTATCCCGATTTTTCATCGCAGCGAGATCTTGGCAGCACTGATGGCCTCTGGGCGCAGTATTGCGGTTACCGGGACTCACGGCAAAACTACCACGACTGGCATGGTAGGCACTTTGTTACTGGAAGGTGGCCTCGATCCCACGATTCTGATTGGTGGTGATCTACCGCTAATCGGTGGAAACAGCAGGACCGGAAAAGGTGATCTGTTGGTTGCCGAATCAGACGAATCCGATCGTTCCATTTTACGGCTCACTGCCGAGTGGGTAATCGTTACCAAAATCGAGGGGGATCATCTCGATCACTACCGTGATGTAGACGATATCATCGAGACCTTGGCAACCTGGATCAATCGTTTACCAAGGCAAACGACCGTAATAGCCTGTCTTGACGATCCAGGGGTTCAGAAACTTTTGGGACGAATTGACCGGCGCTACATCACCTATGGCTGGAATGAAGCGGCAGATCATGTCATCGCGGCGGAGCAATTGAGTGCCAATAGTTCAAGCTTCCTCCTGGATGACATTCCTTTTGAAGTACGCGTACCAGGGCGTCATAACATAGCAAATGCGGCAGCTGCCATCGTAACTGCCGGTCTGGCTGGGCTAGAACCGCTAGCTATCCGTGCCGGCTTGCTAAAATTTGGCGGAGTAGGCCGCCGTTTTCAGGTGCGTGGCAATGTTGCCGGTATTCAGTTAATCGAGGATTATGCGCATCATCCTTCGGAGATTCGTGCCACGCTAGCGGCTGCCAAGCTCATCAAACGACCGGTATGGGTGATTTTTCAGCCACACCGTTACAGTCGTACGTCAGCGCTGCTGGATGAATTTGTCCATGCCTTTGATGAAGCGACGGCGGTGGCAGTGATGGATATCTATTCGGCCGGAGAGGTACCGAATGGTATTTCATCTCGCGATCTGGTGGAGCGAGTGCATGGCGCCAATCCGAATCTTAAAGTTTACTACTGGGCCGATCATCGCACCGCTGAAGAAGGGGCCAGCAGACAACTCAAAAGTGGCGATATCGTGATTTTGATGGGCGCGGGCAATGTGAATAGCCTGGTCGAACCGCTGCTCGAGTGTCTCCGGCTGCGCGAGGCAGCGGTCTCCATACCACCAGCCTGAAGCGCGATGCCAGCCGTAAAAAGTGGATATCCCCTGGCGCCGCTCGTGAGCTGGCGAGTAGGCGGAATGGCTGATTATTATGCTGAACCAAGTAGCGCGGATGAACTATTTGCCTTGATCCAGCAAGCCAAACTGACAGGATTGCCCTGGTTCTTGCTGGGTAAAGGAAGCAATCTGCTCGTGGCAGATGAGGGATTTCGCGGCATTGTCATACGCATGGTAGATAGTTATTCTGGCATCAAGATAGCAGAAAATCAGATAATAGCCCAGGCCGGAGCGACCAATGCCGCGGTAGTGAAAGCTGGTATGGAAGTTGGCCTCGGTGGTATCGAATTCCTGGCCAGTATTCCTGGATCGGTGGGTGGAGCGGTATTCATGAACGCCGGCGCCCATGGCGAACAGCTAGCAGATGTACTGCTAGCGGCGCGTATCTTGGAGACTGATGGTACCGTGCACTGGCGAAACCCTGTTGAACTAGCCATGCAATATCGGCATTCCCTCTTGCAAGAGAGCAAAGGAATAGTACTGGAAGCAGCTTTTCAGGTAAGCAACAAACCGACTGCGGAAATTCGTCAGGAAATCTTGGCAAACGGAGCTTGGCGACGACAGCATCAGCCACCGGGTCCCAGTGCTGGCTCTACCTTTCGGAACCCACCAGGAGATTCAGCAGGTCGCCTGATAGAGTCTTCCGGTCTCAAGGGATTCCGCATAGGTGGTGCAATGGTGTCACCGGTGCATGCTAACTTCATAATAAACTCGGGTAACGCCACGGCAAGCGAGATCAATGCCCTTATTTGTGAAATTCGCCACCGGGTCTGGGCGTTACATGGGATCTGGCTTCAACCAGAAGTTCGTGGCCTGGGGATAGTAGTGGGCGAGGTTTGAATAAAGCAACTTTTTGTTCTTTCCTGTATGTCTTTTTAGCAGGCGGCAGTGTAATTGCCGCCTGGGCAGCAGCAGAATGGCGCTGGAACGGTCAATTCGAGCTGCTGGGCGGAGCTGAAGTAACCAGGTCACAAGTAGCCGCGCTATTGCCGCCGCCTGACCAGCCGCTTTATCTACTAGATCCAGTGCCCATTCGCCGTGAGCTCGAGACTATCCCTATAGTGAAGACGGCGGTGGTGCGCCGTTGGCTCTTCCCGTCGCGTCTCGCCATCGAGATCAAAGAGCGCAAGCCATATGCCAAGCTAACTATCATGCCATCCGCAAATTACAATCGCTACCTGGATCAGGAAGGATATGTTTTCACTACCCGTCAGGCTCTGGTAACTCCACCGGTAACAGTCATTGCCAGTATCGCGGATCAGTTGTTGCAGCAAAGGAGTGATCTGGTTAAACTCATAGCTTTTTGGCCCAAAGGTTCGCCAGTAAGCGTGGACGCTCGCGATCCCCAAGGCTGGCAGTTGCTGGCCAGGCGATTGCGGATCCTTATCGGCGCACCAG
>JACQUT010000351.1 GCA_016267585.1 Cyanobacteria bacterium NC_groundwater_1444_Ag_S-0.65um_54_12 | reverse complement strand
CCAATAATAGTGTCTCGCCCGCAAAATGGCGTCCAAGTTCAGCCAGGAAAGATCGTGACCGTAAGGCTACGTCGGCATGGCTTTCGCCGCCTGGTGGGCGCTGAAACAAGATACCGGGAGTATTACGAAAGGCAGCCATGACCTTCTTTCGTCCGAGGCTCGTCAGTCCTAGTAAAGCTCCTTCATCACGATCGCGTAGACGTTCCTCTTGCCAGATCTCTACTCGAACAGTTCCTGGTGCGGATCCCCTTACCGCTGGCCAAACGAAGCCTAGTTCGCCAAGTTTTCCCCAACTTTTGGCTCCGGATATTAACGAATGGGCAGCTGGAAGATCTTCTTCCAGCTCGAGCCCTATCGCCCTTAGAACTTGTACTGCCGTTTGCCTGGCGGCCAGTTCTGGCGCCACGAAAACGGCATGTGGCCTGATAGCAGTAGCAAATAGGCGTTTCCCAGCTTCGCGTGCTGTTTCGAGACCCCGTGCCGAAAGTGGCGAGCGGCTAGCTCCAGGCTCAAGCAAAACCTCTTGACAACCTCGCTCTTCAGCTTCACGAAGAACAACCTCTGCCGCGGTTTCGCCACGGCAAATTACCACCAATCTGCGCGGCCATGTAAGTTGCACCATGCCATGCCATGTACCACGAACAACAAATTACAAAGCAATTAGACGTTAGCTAGTCTAATTGCTTTGCCACTGAATTAGCCGCGTTGACAGCGCCGTTTCTGTCGGTGTCCGCCGTTGCCGAACGGGGCAGCGCTTAAACAGCGCTTTTGCAAAAAAATGGCGGAGGGCACGAGATTCGAACTCGCAACCGGCTCAGCACCGGCAACCGCTTTCGAGGCGGCCCGCTCACCATTCGCTTACCCTCCGCGAATTGAAGTCAGTCTATCACAAGGAATTTCCCGGCTCAAGGAAGCCTGGCAATTCGACATTTTGCGAAAAAATCATGCAATAACTCACCCGATTCTTGCTCCAGAATTCCCCCAACGATCTCTAAGCGATGATTCCAGGCTGCCGAACCGGGTAAATGCCACACTGTGCCACAAGCGCCTAACTTTGGATCAGATGCGCCAAAAACTAGTCGCTCGATTCTTGCCAAGATAGCTGCTGCTGTACACATCGGGCAAGGCTCCAAGGTAACGTAAAGAGTGCAACCGGTAAGTCGCCAGCGATCGAGTCGTCGGGCTCCCTCGCGTAGCGCCACGACTTCAGCATGCCCTACCGGGTCTTTCGCACTTTCGCGTACGTTACTCGCCAGCGCTAATACTTTTTCATGCGCAACCAACACCGCTCCGACTGGGACCTCGCCATGTTGCATAGCAATCTGGGCCTGTTGCAAAGCTAAACGCATGAAATCCTGATGACGCATAAGCCTTTTGCTATCATATGCCAAGTGCGAATAAGATTCGTGTGATCGGTGCCCGGACGTACGGTAACGAATCTGCTATCCTGTCCAAAGTAGCGGAGGGATAGGCAGGATGCGAGTCGGCAGCCTCACCGATATAGGCAAAATCAGAACCAGCAACGAAGATAGTCTCGGAATAGATTTGGAACGTGGGATCTTTATAGTTGCCGATGGAATGGGTGGCCACCAAGCTGGTGAGGTAGCCAGTCACCGGGCGGTTGAGAGCATAATGGAAGCGCTAGGCGAGCGTGACCTGGTAGAGCCCGTTACCGATGCTCTGCGCCAAGCAGTGACTTATGCCAATTCTCGGATCGAGCTAGCAGCACAACAGGATCGCAATCTTAAAGGCATGGGCACCACAGTTGTTACTGCAATTGTAATGGATAAGCATAAGCGTTTCGCTATCGCCCATGTAGGCGATTCTCGCGCTTATCTGATCCGTAAGGCACGAATTCAACAGCTCACGGAAGACCATTCAATGGTCGCAGAGCTAGTGCGAACTGGCATCATTTCTCCCGAAGCTGCGGCAAAGCATCCTTATCGCAGCGCGATTTCCCGTAGCTTGGGCCAATGCAAAAATGTCGAGGTAGATATTATCGAAGGCGATTGGTTAGAAGAAGATCGCTTGTTGCTTTGCACCGATGGTCTTACCCGTTTTGTAGATAATACCGAGCTTATTGAATGCATTTTGCGGATAGAAGATCCGCAGCTAGCTTGTAAACAACTAGTGGATTTAGCCTTGGAACGCGGCGGACATGATAATATCACCGTAATTCTCATTGTTCATACTGCTAGAGATTGACCTGATAAACAATCGTTCTTTTCTAGTGAATTCGCTGAAAAAGCTGAGATCTGATTTTCCCTGATTTCGAGATTTTTTTCCGCTACTGACTGTACACTTTAATGGATAGTTTCTTGACTACTAAGACGATGGCATGGGCCCGCTGCTTCTTTCGCTAAAATTAGCTCTCGTAACAACCGGCATACTGCTGCTAATCGGTGTGCTGTTAGCTTACTGGCTCGCTTTCTCCCGTTGGCGCTGGAAAGTAATAGTCGAAGCCATCATTGCCTTGCCACTGGTTTTACCGCCTACCGTACTAGGCTTCTACCTATTGTTGTTTATCGGCCAAAATGGTTGGCTAGGGCGAATATGGGAAACGCTATTCAAACAATCGTTAGCTTTTTCCTTCGAGGCATTGGTCCTGGCTTCTATTTGTTACAGTTTGCCATTTGCAGTGCAACCTCTACAGGCTTCACTTCAAGGAATAGACCCTCGCTTACTCGAGGCTTCCTTTACCCTGGGCGCTTCACGTTGGCGAACGTTTTTCCAGGTAGTTTTGCCAAACGCCTTGCCTGGCTTATGGTCAGCGATCGTCCTGTCTTTCACGCATACCTTGGGTGAATTCGGTGTGGTACTGATGGTGGGTGGAAACATTCCAGGGCAAACTCGTACCGTATCAATAGCCATATATGATTTGGTAGAAGCACTTGAATACCAACAAGCTAACCACCTTTCACTTATCCTGTTGGCATTATCCTATGCTGTTTTGGTGTTATTTTACTTTAACAATAGAAAGGCTTTTCAGCTTTGGCAACGCTCCTGAATGCGATTATTCATAAACGTTATG